>CASBQM010000655.1 GCA_949127645.1 Synechococcales cyanobacterium PMM_0036 | reverse complement strand
CTCCTGAAGGCGCATGAAGAAACTGGAAGCGATCGCTGCACGACCATAAGTGAGATCCAGGTACAAATTCCAGCGATCCGGCGGCAGCGTTTCCTAAGGATATCCAACAGGTGATGACGGTGGCGGGATCAATACAGCTCACCGAGGTATTATTGCGATGAAATAGCACCTCAGGCGCGTTGGGTGGCTTAATCCAGCAGCTATCAGTTGCCAGTCGTCCGCCTGTCCAGCCGCCCAGCGTTGCATTCAGCCGAGCAATTTCGGCAGAGAGCGAAAGGCTGGCAACTGTGCGATCACATCGCCAAAGACCGCTCATTTGTCGGGTGGCATTGGGCTGACTGAGACTGGGTCTACCATGCCATTCGTCTGGATAGTTTCCGGTTTCTAGCTGTGTTGCAAATAGCGGCTCAAGCCGAGCATCGATGCGATCGACTATTTCCAGATCGAGAAACTTCTCTAGCACTAGAAAACCCTGCGCTTGAAATTGAGCTATCTGTGCATCGCTGAGGTACGTAGGCTGATGAACCATAGATTAAGCGCTCTCTAAACCGGAAGATTCAATAGAAGGTCGCACAAGGTCATTCCCACAATAGCTTTTCAAAAAGGCAGTCCGGTAGCCATCTTGCTGATGGACGATCGGAAAAAAGCTCTCATCCATGGTGTCGTCGCCAAATCGCTTGTAGCGTCCGGCAATGTAGCCTCCGGGCACATAAGCTCCCGTCGGCTTGAATCGAGCTTCGGCGGGTACATGTACCAGCACCAAACTGCGTCTTACTACGTCTGGCAACAGATTTTTACCAGAACCATGCCACATATGCCCATGATGAAAAGCACAGCTTCCGGGCTTGAGCGCAAGCTGAACCACTTCAGGCTGCTCAACTCCGGCACGTTGAGCAGCCTGCTCCATTTCCCAACGGTAGCTCTTGCTAGGAGCATGAAACTCTGGCACGGCGCTAGATAACATCCAGCGATGTGAACCCCGCACATATTCAATCGGGCTAGCTCCCTGCACGGCATTGCTAAGGGCAATCCAGCACACCACAATCTCTTGGGGCGTGTGGTAGAAAGAGTACATTGAGTCTTGATGGTGGGTTGTCTCAGTTGCGCCATAGGGCTTGCGCCAAAGACTATCGCTTAGCAGTCGTGACCCTGACCACTTGCCCAAAGCTGAGGCAATTTTGCCAATCTTTTCAGACAAAACGACAGAGGCAAAGGTGCGATCGCTCTTCCACACGTTGCTCATTTGTGCCGATGCGCCCGGTTTGCCCAACTGTGGATTCCAATACCATTCATCGGGATAAACTGAGGTATCAAATTCACCTGAGAACAGCGGCTCAACGCGATCGACCAATCGATTGACGGTTTCTTCGTCAATCAAGTTTTCGACAACTAGAAAACCATCTTCATGAAAGCAATCAATTTGCTCGGTGGTTAGGACAGATGTGGCTAAAGTAGATGTGGCTAAGGCAGACATTATGAAACACAGTTTTTGATACGAAACCGAATGCTATGCAGCATATCAGAGTTTGCTTGTCATAATATGTTGTAAAAAATACAGAATTTTTGCTGATGAGTTACCAGGATCAAGAGATATGGTAAACAATGCAACGAAAACTCATGGCAACTGACCGACCTAATGTTCTTGTGATTCGGCATGAGGAATGCTCAAGTTTAGGACTGCTGAAAACGGCTGTCAAAGATCGGTCGATTCCGCTGCGATACTTAGATACTCCCAAAGGTGAAGTGCTTTCTGAGGCGATCGCCAACTATTCTCACATCGTAGTTCTAGGGGGTGCAATTAGCGCCTACGAAGAGGAAACATACTCTTTTTTGCAGTACGAATTTGAGTTGATAGAAACAGCGATCGCTCAAAGGATTCCTATCTTAGGAATCTGTCTTGGCTCACAGATTTTAGCAAAAGTTTTAGGCGCAAATGTTTACCGAGGTGAGTCGGGACGTGAGGCAGGATGGTGTGAGATACAGCTTTTAGACGAGGCGAAAACTGATCCCTTACTTAAAGACTTTCCGCCGCAGTTTCGGGTGTTTCAATCACATCAAGACACGTTTGACATTCCGCCCCATTGCGATCGCCTGGCTCAGAGCCACAAATATCCTAATCAAGCCTTTCGCTATCAGAATCACGTTTGGGCAATCCAGTTTCATTTGGAAATTGATGAGAACGTGTTAAGTGATTGTTCAACCGTGATTGCTCAAGAGTTGGTAGATAGCCAGATTCAAGACACGACGATCGAGCAAATGTTGCGGGAGGCTGAACAGTATTCGCCTTCGATCAAGCCCTTAGCTGATAGTCTTATGGCAAATTTTTTGGCAATTTAATTAAATTACACGAGCGATCGGCAGCTTAATTGGGAAAAATAAAGCTGTTCTTTTCAGTCCGTCAAAAGTGTCGATGCAACCGTTTCTAAGAATTGCTACATGGAATCTTCGCCGCCCTCGGCAAGGAGGTTGGAAATATAATCAGGCAATTCAGAACCAGATTCGTTCTGTCAATGCAGATGTTTGGGTTCTGACCGAGACAAATGCCTGTATTCCTCCTGGGGATGAGTATGAGTGCATCGCTTCTCCAGGTCTGCCTGGATATTCTTTTGGAGAAAATTGCTCAACAATCTGGTCACGTTATCCTATTCGGCAGTTAGAAACTCAGGAATCAGAGGTATCAGCTTGTGTTAAGGTTGATACGCCTATTGGGAACCTAATTGTATATGGCACAATCATCACTTGGGCAAATGACGGTGTCTATGAGAAACAATCTAAGAAATGGGAGCGTCACTATGAAGCGATCGCCTTTCAAAGTCAAGATTGGCTGAAGTTAGAGGAAACGGCACTACCAATCTGTGTTGCAGGTGATTTTAACGAAGCACTGAGTGAACCTTTTCACTATGGAACAAAGAAAGGAAAGGCGCTACTGGAGTCTGCGTTGAAACAGACCGATCTGGTTTGTGTGACTGCCCAAAAAACTTTTGGATACAACATAGATCATATTTGTCTCACCTCAGCCTGGGCTGAAAGAGTGACCCAAATCAACTTTTGGAATTGCTCCACTGCTGATGGAAAGCCCGTCAGCGATCACCGAGGGGTCAGCGTTGATCTGTCGTTGAATTAGCACCTTTCATCAAATAGTAAAAAAGTATACTTTTTCTTAATCTAAATCTGCGGTTGTTACGGAAATCGTAACTGTGGTTTTTAAGTCGATCGCACCAGACATAATAACAGCTAGTCCTGAACTCATCTGTTCTCCACTATGCTGTCTAACGATGCTCGACTGTATCAAATTTTATTCCTCAGCCTGTTCTTAGGGGTTGGGATAGTGGCGCGAGATTGGTCGCTGCAACCCGTCATGATTGGGGCATTAATTGCTACCTGCTGCTGTGTTCAGTGGAGTGCTGCGATTCAGATTTCGGCTCCGTTTATCCAGTCTCTCCCCAGTGCATTAGTAACCTCTTTGGGGCTGAGTTTGCTGCTGCGTGCCGATCACGTTGTCACGCTAATGTTGGCGGGCACCTTGGCTATTCTCAGTAAATTTTGTTTGCGAGTCCAGGACAAGCATATTTTCAATCCAGGAAACTTTGGCATTGTGGCAGTGCTGACTTTCACGCAAGATGCCTGGGTTTCTCCAGGGCAGTGGGGTGAAGAAGGCTGGTATGTGCTGCTGTTTCTCAGCGCAGGTGGGTTGGTGCTGGGGCGAATTGGGCGTTGGGATACGAGCATTGCATTTTTGGCTTCCTACGCTGGGCTAGAAGCGGCGCGAAACTTCTGGCTAGGCTGGACATGGGATGTTTGGACACATCGCATGATGAGCGGTTCGCTGCTAGTGTTTGCCCTGTTCATGATCACCGATCCACGCACCGTTCCTAATGCACGAATTGCGCGAATTATCTGGGCAGGTGCGATCGCTCTCCTCACTTTCTACCTCCGCAATTTCTGGTTCATCTCGACGGCTCCTTTCTGGGCGTTATTTAGCCTCGCGCCATTGACGATTCTGCTGGATCGCGTGTTTTTAGGCGATCGCTTTATCTGGCATAAAAGCTGGCATAAAAGCTCTTCAGAGCTGGTTAAAACAGATGTAGCTAACGAGTTATTATCCGTATCCTAAAACAGGAAGTTCAATAGCTTCTTACTTTTCCTTAAATTTTATTTCAGCTTTCAACATGAAACTATTTCGTATTTTGCTTATTACCTGTTTTGTTAGCTTGATGAGTCTTCTGATCACAACTAAAGCTTGGGCATTTTGCGGTTTTTATGTGGCTAAAGCAGATGCAAAGTTGTACAATCAGGCTTCGCAGGTAGCGATCGCTCGGAATGGTAATCGTACGGTTCTAACTATGGCAAACGATTATCAGGGAGAGGTGAAAGATTTTGCGATCGTCGTCCCTGTTCCAGTTGTCTTACAAGAAAATCAGGTGCAGATTTCTGATTCCAAAATAGTTGAACGGTTAGATGCTTTTAGCGCTCCTCGATTGGTTGAATACTTTGATCCTGATCCTTGCGCGCAGATATGGCAAACTGAAGATTCTTTGCGTGCGCCCTCAGCGGCTTCTGCTCAGCGGGCTGCGCCTCAGCAAAGCAACGGCGCGCTAGGCGTAACGGTAGAATCTCAATTCACGGTAGGCGAGTACGATATCGTGATTTTGAGCGCTAGAGAGTCTGGGGGGCTAGAAACCTGGCTAACTCAAAATGGCTACCGTATTCCTCAAGGCGCAAGGCAGCTCTTGCAGCCCTACATTCGTCAGCGCCTAAAGTTCTTTGTGGCAAAGGTGAACCTGGAGGAATACGAGACTTCGGGCTATCAGTCTTTGCGTCCGATTCAAATCAGGTACGAGTCGCCCCGATTTATGCTGCCGATTCGGTTGGGCATGGTCAACGCCCAATCTGCACAGGATTTGATTGTCTACATTTTGTCGCCTCAGGGACAGGCAGAAGTGACCAACTACCGTACGGTGAAAGTGCCTTCGGATGCCGAAGTTCCGCTGTACGTCAAAGAAGAATTCAGCGATTTCTATAAATCCCTGTTCGCAACGGTCTACAGCCGTGAAGGTAAGAACGTGGCTTTCGTGGAATATGCCTGGGATATGGCGGGCTGCGATCCCTGCTCGGCTGAGCCGCTAACACCCGACGAGTTGCGTCAGGCGGGCGCATTTTGGGTGACTCCCGAAACGCCGCAAAATGTATTCTTGACCCGACTGCACGTGCGCTATACCCGCGATCGCTTCCCCGAAGATCTGGTTTTCCAGCAAACCAACAACCGCGAGTCCTTTCAGGGGCGCTATATTCTCCGCCATCCCTTTACGGGCGAATCAACCTGTAGCGCTGGAGAGGACTATCAGCGATCGCTCTCCCGCATTTTTGAACAGCAAGCTCAGACTTTGGCGCGTCTAACGGGATGGCAGATTCAGGAGATCCGTGAAAAGTTGCCTCAAGTACAGAGCCATTTCATCCCCTGGTGGCGGCGGCTAGTTCAGGCGCTTTTTGGGTGAGCCGACCCAGGCATTTTTGAGCGCCCATCCGCAGGGCGTAGTTGCGGCGATCGTCAACTAGCATGGCAAAAAGCTCCCATTCGTCAGGTGTGATGGGGCGATCGCCTTCAGAGTGAAGACTGTAGACTAATGCCCGAAAATTCTGGTTCTCCCCTAAGATTTGCTCAAGTTTGAGGAAATGCCCCAGTTCAGCTCTCCAGCAAACCTTGATTTTCCACCACTGACCTCGATCCTTTAGCTCAATTTCGCCTACATTAACCCTGCCGTTATCACATTGAATCCTGTCGAAATGCTGGACAGCATGATAGGTCTCTAAAGCAGTGACGGCGATCGGTCTAGCGGCTGGTTCGGTGGCTGTGGGAAAGGGCATGGTCGGATTCATCTCAAATTTATCAAAGCAAACTGGCTAAATCACCCTAAATCTTTCCCTTGGTTATCTAATACCGTATGTCTTTAGTATTTTCATCTGCTCAATTTGAAAAGATCCGTGAAAGTAATGAGACCCTCAAGAAAAATCTGCTTCTTGATATTTTGGCGTTGCTGAATACAGGTATGAATTGCCCTCATGCCCAACCCTTCTCCCTAGGGAGAAGGGAGCCAGCAGTCTTGTTCCCTCTCCATTCGGGAGAGGGCTAGGGTGTAGCTTGCTTCCCGAAGGGTGGGGGAATTTGAGAATTCATACATCGATTCAGCAACGCCGATATTTTTAGTGCCTCATATTTCCTCATGTTTTGAGTGTATGTTTTGAGTGTATGTTTTGAGTAGATGACTGAAACCGATCGCCAATCCGCCGCGCCTCTGCTGGAAGCGCTTCAAGCTTCTGCTCAGACTTCTCGTGCAGCCTTCCACACGCCCGGTCACAAGAAAGGGCAGGGTGTTCCTGTGCTAGCGGATCTCTGGGGCGCTGCCATCTTTCAAGCCGACTTACCCGAACTGCCAGAGCTAGATAACCTTTTTGCGCCTGTTGGCGTGATTCAAGCTGCACAAGACTTGGCAGCAAAAGCCTTTGGAGCCGATCGCACCTGGTTTTTAGCAAACGGCTCTACCTGCGGCATTGAAGCAGCCGTGTTGGCAACCTGCAATCCTGGCGACAAATTGATCCTGCCGCGCAATGTCCACCAGTCGGCGATCGCAGCACTGATTCTCTCAGGAGCCGTTCCCATCTGGGTAGAGCCGGAGTACGATGCCGTCTGGAATTTGGTAAATGGCGTGAGTCTTGCTAATCTTGCGGCAGCGATCGGGCATCATCCAAACGCTAAAGCTGTGCTGATCGTTTCGCCTACCTACTATGGGGTGTGTAGCCCTGTGGAAGCGATCGCCCAGCTTACCCACCAGCACGATATTCCGCTTCTCGTGGATGAGGCGCATGGCGCACACTTCGCTTTCCATGCTAGTTTGCCAATTCCTGCCCTGCAAGCTGGAGCCGATTTGGTAGTTCAGTCTACCCACAAAACGCTGTCTGCGCTCACGCAAGCCGCCATGCTGCACGTCAAGGGCGATCGGGTGAATGGCGATCGTCTGACGCGGTGTTTGCAGCTCGTGCAGTCTACTAGCCCCAGCTATTTGTTGCTAGCCTCCCTGGATGCGGCTCGTCAGCAGATGGCGACCCAGGGCAAAGCTTTGTGGAGTGAGGCGCTGAGACTGGCGGCAATCGCCCATGCTCAACTCAGCGCCATGCCTGGAATCACAGTCCTACAGCCCAGCGCCGCTGGCTCATCCGGCTTTTACGCCCTCGATCCCACTCGCATCACCGTCGATG
>CASBQM010000654.1 GCA_949127645.1 Synechococcales cyanobacterium PMM_0036 | reverse complement strand
TATTTGCTAAGTCAAAACGATTACTCTCGTACTGGTTTTTAACCGCCTAACGTGTTGTAAACAGGATGGTTAATAGGGGTATTGTTTGCACTGAAACCTTAGCAAACCTTAGCATTCGAGGCCAGCGGTCGAACGGCAAGAACTTTGGGTCCGGAAGGGCCGGCTGGTTACCGGCCAGGTCGTGGCGTCGAATCCTGCACATGCGGTACGGGGACCCCGGCACTCTGTCAGCAAAGGCTCAACGCCGGTACTGTCCTCTGACGAAGCACGGGAGCTTCTGAAAGGCATGGACGTGTCGAGCATCGTGGGTCTGCAGGACCGGGCCATCATCGCAGTAATGACCTACACTTTCGCCCGCGTCGGTGCAGTCGTCGGGCTAAAGGTCGAGGATTATTTCCCGCAAAACAAGCGCTGGTGGCTTCGGCTGCGCGAGAAAAACGGCAAGGTGAATGAAATGCCTTGTCATCACAGCCTGGAGCTGTACCTAGATGAATACATCAAAGCGGCCACAATCGAGGATGACCGTAAAGGCCCTCTCTTTCGCTCGGCGGTCGGCAAGACAAAAACCCTCAGCGCTCGCCCCGTGCTTCGCGCTGAGTGTGGGCCATGGTGCGCCGCCGTGCCGGCGATGCCGGTATCGAGACGGCGATCGGCTGCCACACTTTTCGCGCTACGGGCATCACCGACTACTTGACGAACGGCGGAAAACTTGAAATCGCTCAGAAAATGGCCGGGCACTCGAATGCCAAGACTACCGGCCTTTACGACCGCCGCAACGATGATATAAGCGTAGGAGAAGTCGAGAGGATTGGAATTTGAATCAAGATGCCGACGCGCCGTCAAAGCCATGGCGATCCGCTGCTCCACGGATTCAGTTCATCTCCATCCAAAAATGGCGGAGTTCAATTGTCTGTAAGCCTTTTTGCCTGGTGTGCGATGAGCTAAGAACCGACAGCTTTTTCGTTGCGTCCATTCGTTCGAGACGAAGAAGATCATTTATCGTCCACTCACTTTCGCCTGCATTGATCAGGTCGGATATCCAGCCGGCCACTTTTGGTTCCCATGATGCGACATTTCCGTCTTGCACATAGGCAATCATCGCCCCGAGCCTATGCGCACCCCCATGAAGTCCGCATTTGAAACGCTGAATTCCTCCCGTCGTACCACTTCGATTGATCACATACTCACGCTCATCCCGTCCGCGCCCTTTGGGCGTCGGTAGACGCTTACATTCGATGGGCATTAAGCTATCAAACTCCGTATGACGCCGGCCTTCTACCCAGATAGCAACTCCCGAGGGCGAAGGAATCAGATCGATTTTGCGGCCTCTCTGCAACTCATCCGGCGATTCGTTTCGGAACTGAAGAATATCCCAACCCAGCGCGTGCCGGGCCACCCCATTGAGGTGGGCACAGAGCTGGGATGTCAGAATAGTCTCCGAATTCTCGACGGGCCGGTCGGGGCGATCGCGCCAGCGAGGAAGTTCCGCTGCGATGAACTCAAGTAACTCCTGTCGGAACGTTGCTGGCTTTTGCACATCCTTGCTGAGGCTGCCAAGTGGCGGGGAATCTGGAGTGTTTGCCAGCATAGATGTACTTCAGAATCCCTGCGCCCGGAGGTCGGATAAGGTTTCGTCAGCATCACGCAGCGCGACGGAGCGTAGCCAGTATCGAAGACGATCCGGCTTCAATAGAAAAATGAACCTGTCATCATAGATCCGGGCAATTCTGGTTACGTGCAGCGTGGAGCCACGCTGTTCATGGAGAAGTGCATCCAGTTTACCTTTTAGCCCCTCCACCCCCCGCCAATCCACTTTTCCATCACCGAAAGAGAAAGGGAAACAGATCGCACCAGACCAGGTATAAGACTCCAGGGCGTGAAGCTGATTATTCTTATATATGGAATTGATCTGCTGAGTGTATCTGGCACCAAAGCTTTCGAGCGCCTGGTTTCCACTCTCTCTCATTGCCTTGGAGTCTTCGCCTAACCGGATGAGGTCTCTGTAATAGGCGGTAATGTCTTCAACAAGGACACGCTCGTTTTCACTGAGATCAAGGGTTCTCGCCTCAGGATAAGGAATTGAATAGATGTCGTCCGCCTGAAGAGCCGTAGCCTTCTGCGTAAAGAGGCTTGGACTGTTTAGGGCGATATAAGCTTGCAGAGCCGCCTGTTCTGCGGATAGCCATTCGCTGATGCTTTGCAGCTTATCCGTATCGAGCTTCGGGGCCGGGAATCCCACGATTCTTTTTGGGTATGTCAAATACTCACGAAGCCTGAGCGCATGAGGGACATTCATATGCTCACGGATCAGAAGAATAGGAGGAGTAAATCTAGTTTCGGAACGTGGCCGCTCGTATGGCCCCTGGCCAGCCGTTACAATCGCGCCCTCGTCGATTCCATCGGAAGTAAGGGCTTCGGACGGCAGAAACGGTTTGTTGACGATGTGATCTGCAGACGCTGAGATCCCTCGGCCACCTCGGATGAAACCCTCGCCGAAATCCCATCTCTGTTCACCGGCGTATGTTTGAAGTGTCCGAAAGTTTTTTAGGCGTTCTACGAACGCCAGTGTACGCCCGCCTCCAAACAAATCGCAGCGCCACACCATATCACTGGTTAACGCAAGATCGCGCGTGAGCCAGTGAAGATCATAGTAGTCAATATCGAAGCCCTGTTCGGCATCAACACGTCCGCTGCGTCGAAAAGTCGCATGGAGAATCTTGCGGTCGGCTGGAGGTTTGGATGCTTCTGCAACGACTACAATCGCCTTGGTGTCGGCCTTACCCTTTTGAAACAGCCCACGTATCGAGATGAAATCGAATACCTCCCGCACATCCCATCTTTCGATGAATGCGCGCCGAAATTCGCGCGATTGCTGATTATAGAGAAAATTGTACTGTTGCAGCATGCTGAGGACGCCGCCTTCAGCAACCATCTCCATCGCTTCGTGTAGGAATAGGTAGGCGAGTTGTTTGTCCGGCAACGAGCCGTGTGTGGATTCATATCGCTGATAGCTGCGCTCCGCCCCGGGCGTTGTCAGACTGGAAGTAAAAGGCGGATTTCCGGTCACTACGCCGATGGAGTCCTTTATCAGATTCTGTTCCTTCGCAGCGAAAAAACACGAATGATGCACTGTTTTTCCTGCCAGTGGCGGGAACAATCTGATGCTAGCCCGGATGGTTTCCGGCTCCAATGCGTCACAGAGCGCCAGGCACAGACTAAACGCAGCGAGCTCGACTGCACCCTCCTCCAGATCTATGCCCTGCACCTTCCGAAGCAGCGTCTTCAGAACGCTGACACTCGGCGGTTTCCAATTATTGCGGCTGCGCCAATGCAGGACCAATCGCTTATAGGCTTCCACCAGAAATACGCCCGAGCCGCAGGCGGGATCGAGAATAATCTCGTCGCGCGCCATGATACGGTCAAGTCGTTCCCAGCTCAGCGCCTCGTCGAGCATGAGCCGAACAAGAAACGGGGGCGTATAAATGGAGGTACTCTTATCATTAACAAAGAGCTGATAAATATGGCTGATCAGTTCTACAGGCAAATCTTTGAAAGAATACAGTTGCCAAAGGGTAAGCTGACCACTTAGCTCTTCCCGAGCCTCTATAAGCCGCGCAAACCGGGCAAGCTGGCTATTACCCTTTAGTGAATCCCGATCCGCCTGTTCCAATGTGAACACATTGCCATTAAAACGTGCTTCTAAATCGGCCAGCAATTTAAGCAGCGCTTCTCCATGGGCTAATACCTCAAAAAACCGTGTAGCTCCCTTATGAAATTGCTTAAAGTAATCTGACAGAAGCACCCCGCGTTCCTCCAGATACGCTATGAGCAATGAGAGGATAAGTAGCTTCCGTCGGAGATGCTTCTTGAGGATTCCTTCTGCATTCAAGTTTTCATTCAGCTGCTTAACTGCCTCGATAAGGCTTTTATGCGCCGACTTGCTTGCGGACAGCATCATTTTGCAGACAGCCGGATCATCCCACAATGTGCCGTTACGTAGGGTCGATG
>CASBQM010000653.1 GCA_949127645.1 Synechococcales cyanobacterium PMM_0036 | reverse complement strand
TGACTACAAAATAACTCGCTACAAATCAGACCAACGGACTGACAAAACTCGATGAGGCAAAATCTGTCAGTCAAGCCGAAAAATTAGATCGACGCTAAGTCGAGCCAAAGATAAAGCTGTTCCAAAAAATTAAACTTTTCTAGCTCTACGAAAATCTTTGAAAGGTAGTTGCTGCACCTGTCCTGTCTTTACCTGTGCTGTCTTTTTAGAAAGCAGATCCTTTTCGGCTGAATTTTATCGAATCTCAAATTCACAGGATCAATAGGTTGCACCCGCTCTGTGGAATACCTTTCCACTAAAGCACATGATTCTAAGAGTTGCCCTGCGATCGCCAGTGATCGCCGTTGAGGTTAATCAAATCTTTACGGGCAAAAGAAGATTTCTAGGAATATCCCGATCGCCAAATCTCACGAAGAATCTGGGTAGGAGTTCAGCAGTATGAGATCATAGATCTCATTAATAGCGATTAACAAAAGCTGAACAGCATGGAACCACAGCAAAATCCACAACAAAATCTACAGCAAAAGCCAACAGTCATCATTACGGGTGCCTCGTCTGGGGTTGGGCTAGCGGCGGCAAAAGCGCTCTCCCACAAAGGGTGGCACGTCGTCATGGCTTGTCGAGACTTGCCCAAGACAGAAAGCGTAGCCCAGACGGTAGGCATTCCGCGAGACAGCTACACCATCTTGCACCTTGACTTGGCTGATCTGGGAAACGTTCGGCAATTTGTCAAAAACTTCAGAGAGAGCGGCAGATCTTTAGATGCGCTAGTCTGTAACGCCGCGATCTATATGCCCTTACTCAAAGAGCCTCTATACAGTGTCGATGGCTATGAATTGAGCGTTGCCACAAATCATCTAGGGCATTTCTTGCTGTGTAACCTCATGCTTGAGGATCTGAAGCACGCTAGTGCTGACCCCCGATTAATTATCCTGGGAACCGTCACCCATAACCCCGACGAGCTAGGCGGCAAGATTCCACCGCGTCCCGATTTGGGCAATTTTCAAGGGTTTGAGGCAGGGTTTAAAGCCCCCATTAGTATGATTGACGGCAAGCAGTTTGAACCCGTCAAGGCCTACAAAGATAGCAAGGTCTGCAATGTGTTGACCATGCGAGAACTGCATCGGCGCTATCACGAATCGACCGGAATCACTTTTAGCTCTCTCTACCCTGGGTGTGTTGCAGATACGCCGCTGTTTCGCAATCACTATCCGCTGTTCCAGAAAATATTTCCCTGGTTTCAGAAGAATATTACGGGTGGGTATGTGTCGCAAGAGCTGTCAGGTGAGCGAGTTGCTGTCGTGGTTGCCGATCCAGAATACAGGCAGTCTGGGGCTTACTGGAGTTGGGGAAATCGCCAAAAGAAGGATGGAAAATCGTTTGTGCAAAAGGTTTCTCCCCAAGCCCGCGATGACGAAAAAGCTGGGCGGATGTGGGATTTGAGTGCAAAATTGGTGGGGCTTGAATAACGTTCTTGAGTGACATTCTTGAATAACGTTCTTGAACGGCAGTCTGGGGTAACAGTCTGGGGTGACAGTCTTCTATACTCAGCAAGTACCATAAGCAACACAAGCGATCGGGGCATCAGGGAATGAGAGAAATGAGGGCAGACGGCAAAGCAGATTTAACTCCGGCAGACCAGATCTGCCCGCCATTCTCGTTAATTATTCCGGCTTACAACGAGCAGCTTGGCATTGCCCCGGTTTTAGAGCATTTGCAGAGCATTTTGACTGCCGCTCAGTGCGAGTACGAAATTATTGTGGTCAACGATGGCTCAACAGACGACACGGGAAAGCTATTGCGATCGCATCCCGGCATCCGACTGATTGAGCATCGCCGCAATTTAGGCTACGGTGCGGCGCTAAAAACAGGGATTCGGAACGCCAAACATTCGCTGATCGTCATTACTGACGCTGATGGCACCTATCCTAACGAGCGAATCCCAGAGCTAGTTGCATTAGCTCCCCAGTCTGATATGGTCGTGGGAGCCAGAATTGGGGCTAACGTCCGCTACTCAAAAATTCGCCGCATTCCCAAATGGTTTTTGGTCAACTTTGCTCAATGGCTAACGCAGTCAAAGATTCCTGATCTCAACAGCGGCTTGCGGGTTTTCCGCAAAAGCACGGTCGAGCGATTTCTAAATATTTTGCCCAATACCTTTAGCTTTACGACCAGCATCACGGTTGCCATGCTGATGAACAACTATTTGGTGCATTACGAACCGATCGACTATCACATGAGGGTTGGCAAGAGCAAAATTAAGCCAATTCGTGACACATTGCGGTTCGTGCAGCTCATTCTGCGTACGGGAGTATATTTTGCGCCGCTGCGGGTATTCATGCCGCTTGCAGGTCTTTTCTTTGCCGGGTTTCTATTCACTTTTTTCCAAGACTTGTTTGTGCGGGAAGATTTGACCGAGCGCACTCTAATTTTGCTGATCGCCTCTACACAAATTGCCATGTTTGCTCTATTAGCCGACATGATTGATAAACGGACTGGAAAGCTGTAGTCCGCTTATTTTTTAAAGGTTCGCGTGGCGAATCTTTAAAGAACTACGAATGCGGGAATTCTTTGGTTACATTCATAGTTTGCTCCTACTGCCATGTACCGCTACATATAGCGTCTGAAAGGAATATATCATCCTAAATATAGGAAATTTATAGAGCTTGAAATACTCTCTAGAAGCTGAGATCCTGACTAGAAAAGAGTTTCAGGAGTTTATATAGCTTTTGGTCAGATCTGGGAATTTATAGTGAGTTCAAAGCGCCTTATTACCCCCGGTTAGTCCTGAAGGTTACATAATTTTGGTCAAGTATCGAGCTGAAATGCATGTATCCTCGGTTCTTTAGCGATCGCCCCTTGCGCCAAACATCTATTCTTCAAGCGTGCAAGTTTCATTAATTCCCCAGGTGTGACCCAAAAGTTAGGGCGCTCGTCGTTTCCAAAAGGTTACGATTTGCCGATTAAAAGGCTTAGGTATGACTCAAAAGTTACGTTTATTTGAGGAGCGATCGCTTGTCTAGCCTTGAGCCTAGCCCTCTTACAAAACTATTTATGCTTTCTATATTTCTATCATTAGGTTACGGCTCAATATCCCTGGTTTGACCTAAAAATGCCCCTGGTTTGACCTAAAAACACCCCCGATACATTCTAAAAGTTACATTGTGCAAGACTCAATCACTGACTGCACAAGGCTTTTAAAAAAAGGTTACAAGTTTGATCTCTTGATCATTTGATCGGTGAGGGTTTCTAGCCAGATGTAACCTCACTGCTACATTGACTTTGGATTAATAGATCAAGAGCGTAAGTTCTTCAAATCCAATTAAAAACCCTAGCTCTATTTGAGTCAGGGTTAATGTCCATCAACTTTGCAGGATGGAGACAGGGACTTAATCTCAATTGAGCTTGGCGGCTTTGAGTTAAGTCATGTATGGGTTGCTATATCCGTAGTAAAGTCAACGGGTGCGCAATTGCAATACAAACGATCGCGTAACACCAGCTTGACCTAATTTTATGGGGCACTCCATTCTGCAACTCTTCAAATGTGGAGTGTTTCTGTGTGTCTATACGTTCATCTGCTGTAAGCTTACCTGCGGTAAATCCATTTCAGTGCGTCGAGGATCAGGGCGATCGCTTTTTCAATCTGTTTCCTCACCGATTTGACTATATCTATGCAGAACATCCTGAACCTACGCGATCGCCCAACTGGCAAACTGAGCGAAGGTATCCCTTATCAAGTCGAGTCTTTCAACAGGGACGCTATTTATTTGGCGTTCGTTTTGGTACTCAAACTCAGTATTGTCTACTAGATATTGACAAAGGCAGCGTCTATCATCCCCAGCATGATCCACTAGCTGTTTCACGGATTGTCGCAGCTTTAGAACCTATTGGATTAGCGAGTTATGTGGTCTGTACTAGCTCTTATTCTGGAGGACTTCACCTCTATTTTCCTTTCCTTGAATCTCAAAACTCTTGGGAACTGGCGGCGATCGTCTCAGCTCAACTTGAAAATGCTGGCTTCTCGATCAAGCCAGGGCAGCTTGAAGCCTTCCCCAATCCAAAATCCTATGTTGATGGGTGTCCTAGTTTATTTAACGCCCATCGACTGCCGGTGCAAGCGGGCTCTTATTTACTTGATGAGAGCTTTCAGCCCGTCTGGAGTGATCAGCTCCGCTTTCTAAACCAGTGGCAGTTTGCCCAAAATCGAAACTTGATCGATCGCAAAACGGTTAAGCGATTTCTTAAGCAAGTTAAGCGGACTCAATTTAAGGTTTCTGGAAAAGCAGACAAATTTATCGATGATCTTAATGCCGAGATTGAAACAGGCTGGACAGGCTCAGGGCAAACCAATCGGCTCTTGGGTCGAATTGCCATGCGTGCCTACATTTTTCATCACGTCATCGCTGGAGGTGTTCCTCTGGAGGGTAAGACGCTGATTGATGAAATTGTGACTACCGCTCAGTCTCTACCCGGCTATCAGGACTACTGTAATCATCAGCATGAAATTGAACAGCGGGCGGAAGAATGGGCGAGATGTGTTCAAGGTAGCCGATATTTCCACTACGGAGATTTGAAGGGAAAATATAAGTCAAAGCAGGAAACCGTGGCAGCGATCGCCGATCTCCCCAACTGGAATCAGCAGCAGTCTGGCTCAGCGCGAGATCGAATTCGAGGAGCGATCGCCGATTTATTAGAAAAAGACAGTTTGCCCATAGGTGCAACAGCTCGGTTTCATATCCTGACAGACTATGGAATTGGTGGTGGCTCTCTCTATCGTCATCGTGATCTCTGGCATCCGACTGAGTTTGCAGAAGAGAATACCTTGATAGAGACAAATTTAGAAACAAACGCGGAAATATCTCAGCCTGTGGAATCCCCCCCAGACCCCCCAAGCTCTAATAAGCCTGAGGAGTTCGATTGCGATGAGGTCGCATCGAACTCTCATAGTCTTACAAGCTTATTATCTACATCAGGCGGTAATAGTATTCCCGACAAGGAATTGAGCGATCGCACCTCTGAGATAATTTCTGTAGGCGGTAATTCTTTAGACTGCTCTTTGCCTCTACAAAGCCGGATGCAGCAATACCTGACTTCAGGCGATCCGATTTTGGTAGCAGAGGCTCTGACTTGGACAAAAGTGGGTTCTAGGGTTTCTGAGCCTGCATTTAAGCCTGCATTTAAGCCCGAACCGGAGAGTGAATTATTTTCTAAGCCCCTGATTTTTGAGAACTACCCAATTATTTCACCTCAAAGCGTTTGTGAAGCCCAGGGAGAGCCTAATGGAGGAATACCTCAGCTCGATCTGTCAGATACCCTAGCAGCGCTCTCGGTCCATATCAGGCAGCTTGGATGGAGTCGCACACAGGTCAGGGAAGATCTGCTGACATTATTCGGCAAGGGCGATCGCGCTTTATTATCCAACGAGGAGCTACATCAATGGCTGTCGTGGCTGCTCATCACAGTCGAAAAACAGCAGGATATTGAAAGCAAATTGATTGGAACTCGATTAGCAATATTTCCCCTGACAGGTTCTAATTAGATGTATTGAGTCATGATAAGTTTGTTTTTTAGAAAATTAGTCTGTACTCGGTTGACATTCAAGGCATTGAGTTTGCTATACTTCGGGAGTAGAAGACGATTATCGATCCGAAAAAGTCTTGAGATTTCAAAATTAGATACACTTCAAGTCTTCTAGCCCACTTTTAGCAGCAATTAGCATCGCTGTTGTGGGTCATTGGGCATCCTCTTGCATTTACCTACAGATTCAATATTTCTAGAAACAGTGATTCTAGAAGCACTACCACTGGCGATCGTTGGGTGTATTTCCCAAAGCGATAATCGTCTTTTCCACGCGCTTACTTTCTTACTTTTTTCCAATTCAAGGAGCAATCATGGCAGGACTTGATCATCAAGAACAGCATGACCAACAAAATGCTATTGGCGCAGTAGATCTCTCTACGAATGCTGCCGCTAATACTTCAACAGGTGGTTCAAAGGGTTCCTCAGTTCAGTCGTCAGATCTTGAGACAAACTTGAACAGAGCATTTGAGTCCAATCACGTATCGCTAAATAACGTTCAAGTGGTTCGCGGTCTCGATCTTAAGACACTCCAAAAAGAGGCTTCGTTCAATGATGATGTGGGAATCAAAGGTGACTTTTTGATTCCCGGCGCAGGTAAAAATACGGTGACTGGCACTGCTGATAAAGATCTGATTGATGGTAGAGGGGGCGGAACTAACACTATCACCACAGGCGCAGGTAAGGACAGCATCCTTCTGGGCGCTGAAACAACCAACCGTATCCAAGATTTTGACATCAACTCAGATAGACTTCTCTTCACTAAAGAGATTGATCTGAACAATGTTGTGATTGCGCAAGGTAAAAACCAAGACGCGAACAGCATAGATTCAGTCAACAATGCCTTGATTATCGACAAGTCAGAAGGGCACATTTTGGCATCTCTGAAGTCGATTCAGGCAACAGCATTTCAGGGGCTTGAACAGTCTGCTAGAAAAGGCTTTAGCTTGGTTGAAGATAACGTATTCAACACACTCAACACGCTAAAGTTTGACACGACGAAAGAAGGCGACGGACAGCTAACTGGCTCTGCGGGTCGGGACAAGCTGGCGGGTCGTGGAGGCGATGACATTCTAGGCGGTGAAACTCCAGTTGTGGCTACTCCTCCTGCGAGTGGCGGCACCCCAAATCCAGGTACAGAAACGCCACCAGTCGTGATCGCCCCTCCAGATAATGATCATGACCATACGGGTGCAGGAGCGAGTAGCGCTAACCATGTGGCTCTAGATCAACTTGCTGGAGGTCGCGGCATCGATTTCGGCAAGCTTCAAAAAGAGTTTTCCTTCAATGATGATGTGGGAACTAAGGGTGATTTTCTGATTCCGGGAGCCGGCAAAAATACCGTGATTGGTACGGGCGATAAAGATCTAATTGATGCGCGAGGGGGCGGATTCAACACCATCACCACGGGTAAGGGCAAAGACAGCATTGTTCTGGATGGGAAGACGACTAATCGTATTTTAGACTTTGATCCTAATCAGGATCGGCTGCTGTTTACCAGCGGAATGAATCTCAACAATATTGTGATCACGCAGGGGAAAAATCCAGGTAAGGGTGGAGTCAATCAGCCGTTAGATTCGGTTAACAACACGTTGATTGTTGACAAATCAGACGGTCATATCTTGGCATCACTGGCATTTACCAAAGCTGCATCTCTTGAGGGAATTGAGGCATCTGCCAGAAAGGGATTTAGCCTTGTGGATGACAAGATCTTTGACACCTTGAATGAAGTGAAGTTTGAAAAAACTCAGCAAGGTGATGGCAAGCTAACCGGGACTCGCGGACGCGACAAGATGGTTGGGGGCAGCGGTGATGACTTCCTGTATGTCGGTGATGATGGATTCACGATCGCAACCGCTAAGGGCAACGGTCAAGACGAGTTTCCTTTCCCCAACACCAGTCCTGGAACCAGCGAAGCAACTGCGACCTTGAAGAATGGCGTACTCAGCGTCAGCGGCAAGTACCAGAACTTTGATGGAGCGCCGCTGTTTAGTCAGAATGAGACTGTGATTGATCCCAAAGCAACTATCCTCAATGGCTCTGATCCAGTCTCTCTAATCAACGGCTTCTTAAAGGTTCCCAATGATGTAGAGGGCAACAAGATCTCAGGGACGCACCTACACTTCAGCCCTTCAAAAGATGTCCGGGGTGACTTTGCAGATGCCACGGTCGTTCGGTACTTTACCAACACGGCAGCCGATGCCAAGTCGGGCACCATTGCAGGCGAGTTTGAACTCACTTCAGAGGAGCAGGCCGCATTCTTAGCTGGAGATCTATACTTCAATATTCATACCAATGTGGATACGGATGGGGATGGTAAGGCAGGCTTCCCAACGGGAGAAAATCGCCTCAACTTCAACCAGGATGTTGTTAGTCTGGTGTAGCGATCGAGCCTAAAACAGTCAGGATAAGATGTTATTGAGGCGATCGTCTCAATAACATCTTATGCCCCAGCCTTATATCATCTCCTTATCTAGCCATTGGCTGGGTGAGGAGATTGTTGTGCGATTGTGACTTAAACTACCGATAAAGTAAATTCTATCTGCCTACATTGGGTAATGATTTTATCTAAGAGTAGCTATGAAAAAGCAGCTAGGTTGGGTAGTGGGTGCATTCATATTTTCTTTAAGTCTCAGTTTTTCATCCTTTAGCACAGCGCAGAAAGCCCCCCAGATTCCTTCTTTAGTAATCGTCGGTGGTTCCTTGCGCTACGACAATGCTGAAATCTTTAATAAAATGGTTGAACTTGCGGGTGGGACAGGAGCTAAAATTGCTGTTTTTCCTACGGCTAGCAGTAAGCCTATAAAAAATGGTCAGCAAACTGTGGATGCTTTTAAGCACTATGGTGCAGATGCGATGTTGATACCGATCGCTTTGAAAAATATTGACGTAGATTATAAGACTGCGGTCAATGATCCAGCGTTAATTGCCCAAGTTAAAAGCGCGAACGGCATTTACTTTATTGGAGGCGATCAAGCTCGGATTACCCAGGCTTTGTATACCGAAACGGGCGATCGCACTCCCATGTTAGACGCCATTTGGGAGGTATTGAACCGAGGGGGTGTGATTGGTGGCTCTAGTGCTGGAGCGGCAGTCATGAGTACAACCATGTTCAAAAACTCGGTTGATGTTTTGTCTACGATGAAGGTGGGTGTAAAAGAGGGAGACAGCATTGGAAAAGGGTTGGGCTTTGTGGGTTCAGATGTGTTTGTCGATCAGCACTTTTTGACGAGGGGTCGCTTTGCCCGCGCTTTAGTCGCTATGCTGGCTAAAAGCTATAGGTTGGGAATTGGTGTAGATGAGAACACGGCGCTGGTCGTTTTTCCAACTACAGGAGCAGTGGATGTGGTCGGCTATAAAGGTGCGTTAGTGCTAGATTTGACCGACACTACAACCGATCCTGCCATCCCCAACTTTAACCTCCGTAATGCCAAACTGATTTACCTCGATCGCGGTGATCAGTTCAACCTTAAAACTAAAGCAGTGACTCTGCATCCCAACAAGCTGAATGATCTCAAAGTCGATACCAATGATCCCAAATATGAACCTTACTTCACGGAAGAAATCTTTACCGCAGATATTTTAGAGAATATGGCAGTCGTAGATTTGATGGCGAATTTGATTGACAATAGTCACAAAGAGGCGATCGGTTTAGCCTTCACGCAAGCGACTGATATTCCTGAACCTGATCTAGGATTTGAATTTAAGTTTTATAAGCAGGCAGACAGCCTGGGATACTATACAGGAGCCTTTGGAGGAGAAGACTACAGCGTTGAGAACGTTCATTTAGACATAACGCCGATACATCTCAGTAAGCCGCTCTATAAAAAGCTATAGCCAGAAAACTATAGCCAGCTTAGGGCAGTTTGCATAAGTAACCCAATATTCAATCCCGCAATGATCACCGCGATCGCCCATGCCACAATCTTCAACCACTTGGGATTGACAAACTCGCCCATAATGCGGCGATCGCTTGTGAACATGACTAAGGGAATAACCGCAAAAGAGAGCTGAAGACTCAAAATTACCTGACTTAAGACCAGCAAATTACCTGCGCTCTGCTCACCAAAGTAAACGATCGTAATCAAGGCTGGGATGATTGCCAGTAGCCGAGTGACAAGGCGGCGTAGCCAGGAGGGCAACCGAAACTGTATGAAGCCCTCCATTACGATCTGTCCTGCCAGAGTGGCGGTGAGTGTGGAGCTTTGTCCAGATGCCAGGAGTGCTAACCCAAAAATGGCGCTAGCAGCACTGACTCCCAGCACTGGCGACAACAGCTTATAGGCATCCTGAATCTCGGCAACGTCTTGATTGCCAGTAGAGTGGAAAGTCGCCGCTGCAACGATCAAAATGGCGGAGTTAATCAACAGCGCCAGAGACAGAGCAACGGTAGAGTCGATCGTGCAAAACTTGATCGCCTCCCAGCGTTTGGGTGAGGTGGGCTGCCATGCGCGAGTTTGCACAATAGAGGAATGCAGGTAAAGGTTATGGGGCATGACGGTTGCGCCCAAAATACCGATCGCCAAATACAGCATTTTAGGATTGTGGATAATTTCGCGGTTGGGCACATAACCCGCCAAAACACCGCCCAGATCAGGACGAGAGAAGACAATCTCGGCTGCAAAGCAAATGCCGATCATGCTAACTAAAACGATCACTAAAGCCTCGACATAGCGGAAGCCTTTGTGCTGTAAAAACAGAAGCGCCAGCACGTCCAACGCCGTCAAGCAAACACCCCAAATTAGCGGCAGGTTAAACAAAAGATTGAGGGCAATCGCGCTACCCAAAACCTCGGCTAGATCACAGGCGGCGATCGCAATTTCGCAGAGAATCCACAGCGCGAAGCTGATACGCGGACTGAAGTGTTCTCGGCAGGCTTGCGCTAGATCTTTGCCAGTAGCCACCCCTAACCGAACGCACAAAGCCTGCAACAAAACAGCCATAATGTTTGAGAGCAAGATTACGCTTAGCAGCGTGTAGCCGAAGCGCGATCCCCCTGCAATGTCTGTTGCCCAGTTTCCAGGGTCCATGTAACCCACGGAAACCAAATAGCCCGGTCCCGCATATGCCATTAGCTTGCGCCAAAAGCTTGCGCCATCGGGGATGGGAATGCTGCGATGGACTTCAGACAGACTAGGGCGTGGGTTAGAAGATGTCATTGTAAAGGGATGACTATTTCATAATCATTTCATAAACCACGATAACACTTGCAGGAGGGCGATCGTTTCTCTCCGATGCCTTAGTTTAAAGTATGCCGATGGTTAGGAATATTCAGCTAAAGTCAGAGATATATGTACAAGACAGTCCATAGGGGAAGCTAGAAAGTATCTGGAGTTCAAAGCTCCTCTCCCGCTCTATGAGAGGGTTTAGGATGAGGGCGGCTTACCAACCCAGCAATCCGCTCTTGATCTGGGCTACTCTGGGCAACTATTCTGAGTCTCTTGTCCGAAATTGAGGGGTCATTACAAGATTTAGACTGAAAAATATTGAGCTCTCCTGACTTAAATGCGATCGCATCCTCACTTACCGGAAACTCGAACAGTCGCGCCTGATTCTTTAACCCCAAAAGCTGGGAACATTAAACATATATTTTGGCTAATCTACGGCGAGGTAGGAGGAGTATGGTGTCCGCATTGACTTTTTCAGGCTATGACCTCACTGAAATACTTCATGAGGGAGTCAATACGGTCGTCTATCGGGGGCAAATCCTTAGAAAAGACCCTCAGCTAGATCTCCACCCAATCCCTCAGCCTGAAGCACAGGACTCGCAAACGCGTCTCCATGCCGTTGTCTTGAAAATCCTCAAAGCGGAATACCCCACCCTTGAGCAGATTAGCCGCCTCAAACAAGAGTACAAAATTACAGAATCGCTGATCCTGGAAGGCGTTGTTAGAGTCTACGAACTGCAAAGCTATCAAAATCGTCTAGCTTTGGTTTATGAAGATTTTGGGGGGCAATCTCTTAAAAGACTGCTGAAGCACCCCCTATCGCCGATCGCCTTTCTCAATATTGCCGTTCAGCTTGCCCAAGCCCTGCTTTCGCTCCATCAGCATGGCATTCTGCACAAAGATATTAAACCCGCAAACATCATCTTCAATCCTCAGACAGGGCAGGTCAAACTTACAGATTTCAGCATTGCTTCTCGCCTTGATCAAGAAATGCCCCAGATCACAAATCCCAATCAGCTAGAGGGGACGCTAGCCTATATGTCTCCTGAGCAGACGGGTCGCATGAATCGTTCGGTAGACTATCGCAGCGATTTTTATTCGTTGGGGATTACCTTCTACGAGATGCTGACGGGGCAATTGCCTTTCCAGGGATCTGAACCCATCGAATTAGTCCATGCTCACATTGCCAAGCAGCCCATTTCCATTCGTGACCTGAATCCAGAAGTGCCGTTGGCGATCGCTACCATTGTCGAAAAGCTGATGGCGAAGAATGCAGAAGACCGCTATCAAAGCGCTGCTGGACTGAAGGTTGATCTAGAATTTTGTCTCGATCGCCTGCAATCCACGGGCAATATCCCAGAGCTGATTCCGGGGGCACGCGATCGCGCTGGACAGTTTCTCATTCCCCAAAAGCTCTACGGACGCGAGTCAGAAGTCGCTGAGCTGCTAGCTGCATTTGAGCGGATCTCTTTTGAGCGGATCTCTAAGGATGCGTCAGAAGACGTGAAACCCCGCAGCGAACTGATGCTGGTTTCTGGCTATTCAGGCATCGGCAAATCTTCCCTGGTTCATGAAATCCACAAGCCGATCGCGCGAGGCACGCGCATAGCGAACAGACGACAGCGAGGCTACTTCATTTCTGGGAAATTTGACCAGTACAAGCGCAATATTCCCTATGCGTCGTTGATTCAGGCTTTTCAATCTTTGATGCAAATGCTGCTCACCGAGCCAGCCAATCGACTGCAACACTGGCAGGATAGCCTTCTGAGGGCGATCGGTCGCAATGGACAGGTGATTATCGACGTGATCCCTGAAGTGGAGCTAATCATGGGGCAACAGCCCTCGCTGCCGGAGTTAGGAGCAGCGGAGGCGCAAAATCGATTTAATCGCGTCTTTCAGTCGTTTATTCAGGTTTTCACGCAGCCAGAGCATCCGTTAGTATTATTTCTGGACGATTTGCAGTGGGCAGATGCGGCTTCGCTGAAGTTAATTCAAGTTTTGATGACCGATCTAGACAGTCAATATCTTTTGCTGATTGGAGCCTATCGAGATCATGAAGTTAGCCCGATCCATCCGCTCGTTAAAACTCTGGAAGACATTCAGCAATCCGGAGTAGCAGTCAACAACATCGTGCTGAGTCCGCTAGAGATGCCTCACGTCCAGCAAATTGTGGCGGACACCTTAAGCCATTTGCAGCCAACGCAGTCCCTAGCAGAATTGCTGTTCAACAAAACGCAAGGCAATCCTTTCTTTCTGACGCAGCTCCTCAAGACCTTACACCAAGAAAAGCTGATCACCTTTGACTTTACTCAGGGCATCTGGCAATGGAATTTGGAAAAGATTCAGGCGACTGGAATTGCCGATAAAAGCGTCGTGGATTTAATGGCAGGAAACATTGAGAAATTGCCCGAAGTGACGCAGACTGTCTTGAAACTAGCGGCTTGTGTGGGCGATCGCTTCAATATAAACGTGCTAGTTACCGTCAGCGAAACCCCGGCTCTAGAGGTGGCTCAAGCCTTGCAGCCCGCTCTACAATCGGGTTTGGTTTTGCCGTTAAACAACGACTATAAGATTCCGCTCCTGTTTGCCGATGATGAGCTGGATATGCTGGGCTTTGACCCCGCCAAAGTCACCTATCGGTTTTTGCATGACCGGGTGCAGCAAGCCGCCTATTCACTCATTCCGGATGCTCAGAAGCAAACGACTCACCTCAAAATGGGGCAGCTTTTACTGCAAAGCACCTCGCCGCAGGAGCTTGAAGCCCATATCTTTGAGATCGTCAATGCCTTAAATCGCGGTGCCGATTTGATGGATAGCCCGACTGAACGAATTGAGCTAGCTCGGCTCAACCTCATTGCCGGACGAAAAGCCAAAGCCGCTGCCGCCTATGAGCCATCTGTCGCCTACTTCAGTCAGGGCATGGCGCTTTTGCCGTTTGAAAGCTGGGCGACTCACTATGCGCTGACCTTGGCACTTTGTACTGAAGCGGCAGAAGCGACCTACCTCAGCACTGACTACACGCGATCGACCCAGTGGCTTGACCTGATTGAACAGAACGCCACGAGTGACCTAGATAAAGTCAAAGCCTACGAACTCAAAATTCAGTGCCATATTGCCCAACTGCAAATGTGGAAAGCGATCGCCCTGGGGCTAGACACACTGGCAATGTTAGGGATTCCGATCGCCTGTGAGATTGGGCGATCGCATGACGCAATTCGTTTGCCGGATCTGGCAGAGCTGAAACATAGCCCAAAAATGACCGATCCGACTCAGCTTGCCGCGCTGCAAATACTCTCTACGCTGACATCGGCAGCCTACCAAACCCAGCCAGAAATCTACCGCTGGATTGTTTTGACTCAGCTCGAACTCTGTGTCAAATACGGACATTCGGCTTTAGCAGCCTTTGCCTACACTGCCTATGCCTGGTTTTGTGGGGCGATTCAGATGTCCGATCGCGCCTACCATTCTGGAAAAATTGCCCTGAGACTGATTGAACAGTTTCAGGCAAGAGAGCTAGAATGCAGTTTCTACCAGCTCTTTGAAAGCTTTGTTAAACATCAAAAAGAGCATATTCGAGAGACGTTTGCCCCGTTGAAAGAATCTATTCACATCGGGTTAGAAACGGGAGACATCGGCTATGTCAGCTACTCCGCCATGAATCTGGGCACCCATCTGTTTTTTAGCGGCAAGTCTTTAGAAAGTGTCATCAAAACTCAGTCGCATTACATTGAGCTGCTCTTGAAACTCAAGCAGGAATTTCAAATTTACTATATGCAGCTCTGGCAGCAGGTCATGCTGAATCTCCAGGGAAAGGCGATCGATCCTTGTCGGCTAATCGGCGAGAGTTTTGATGAGGCGATCATCCTACCTCGCCTACAGACCGCGCAAAATCGGCAGTCACTATTTGCTTTTTACACCGCACAGCTCATTCTGAATTATAGCTTTGAGCAGCATCCGCAGGCTGTTGAGAATGCCGCTCTGGCAGCGCAATATGCCGGGAGTGGAGCCGGACTGGTGCTATCTGCCGTCTACCGTTTTTATCATGCTCTGGCGCTGCTAGGGGATGTTGATACAGAGGAGATACGATTACAGGAGGCGATCGCCCATCGGCAGGTGATGCAAAAGTGGGCGGAATCTGCCCCTATGAATTACCAGCACAAATACGATTTGGTGAACGCAGAAATTGCGCGAGTTGCAGATCAAAAATATGAGGCAATGCAGGCTTACGATCGGGCAATTCAGGGTGCAATCACCCATGGATACCACCAAGAAGCCGCCCTCGCCAGCGAACTTGCGGCAAAATTTTATCTGGCTCAAGGCAAAAAACATATTGCCCAAGGCTACATGACGGATGCCTACTATGGCTACATTCGGTGGGGGGCGATCGCCAAAGTTCATCAGCTTGAAGAGAAATATGCCCCTCTGATCGTCAGCACTCAGCAGACGGCGCTACCCGTGCAGGCAACTGAGACGCTAGTGGCAAATCGATCTTACTCCGCTACCGGTTCTACCAATAGCCAGAATATCTTAGATCTGACGACGGTTATGAAGGCGGCTCAAACCATATCTAGCGAACTCAATCTTCATCAACTGCTAGAAAAATTGCTGGGCATTATTTTAGAAAATGCTGCCGCTCAGACTGGGGCGCTGATTCTTGAAAAAAACGGACAGCTCTTAATTGAAGCGATCGCCAATGATGCTAACTCAAGGGCGATCGTTTTGCAATCTGTCCCGATTGAAACCAGCCCAGATCTGCCTATTTCCCTGATTAGCTATGTGGCTCGAACTCGACAATCGCTCGTTCTAAAAAACGCAGTTCGTGAGCCGATTTCGGAGTCTGATCCCTATGTCATTCAGCATCAGCCTAAATCAATTTTATGTAACCCCATCCTGTATCAAGGGAAGTTAATTGGCATTCTCTATCTTGAGAACAATTTGATTGCGGGAGCATTCAGCCGCGATCGCCTAGAGCTATTGGGACTACTGACCACACAGGCGGCGATCGCCATTGAAAATGCCTGTCTCTACACGCGAGAGCAGGAAAAATCTCAACAGCTTCAAGACTCATTTCAGCAGGTTCAGCAAGCTCAACTTCAGCTCGTACAGAGCGAAAAAATGGCGGCTTTAGGAAATTTGGTTGCGGGGATTGCCCATGAAATCAACAATCCCATCGGCTTCCTGAAGGGCAGCTTGAAAAATGCAGAAGATTACATTCAAGAGTTGCTAGCTCATGTAGATTGCTATCAGCATTGCTATCCTGACCCATTGCCTCCTGTACAAGATCATGCAGAAGAAATTGAGCTTGATTTTTTAGCCAGAGACTTGCCCAAAATGCTCAGCTCTATGAAGGGGGCGATCGAGCGGATTCGCAACATTAGTACAAGCCTACGGACTTTCTCTCGATCGGATACCGAT
Organism: Synechococcales cyanobacterium PMM_0036; assembly: GCA_949127645.1. GTDB lineage: Bacteria > Cyanobacteriota > Cyanobacteriia > Elainellales > Elainellaceae > Drouetiella. The sequence continues at coordinate 762 of CASBQM010000653.1, read as the reverse complement.
CAGCGAGTCGCTTGTGACATTCATGAGGGTATTGAAAGTACGCTGCTGATCTTAAAGTATCGTCTACAGGCTAACGAAAACCGTGATGCTATTAAGGTGATTAAGCAATACAGCAATCTGCCCAAAGTAGAATGCTTTCCAGGACAGCTTAACCAAGTATTTATGAATATTTTGGCGAATGCGATCGATGCTTTAGATGAGTGTGATCAGAACGATGTATCGGAACTGTTAGAGGATCGAACGATTACTATCACAACTGCCCTCTCGGAAAATCAAAACCATATCATGGTTCAGATTCGAGATAGCGGTATGGGTATTCCCGAAGAGATTCAGTTAAAGATATTTAGCCATTTGTTTACCACTAAGGGAGTCGGAAAAGGGACAGGGTTGGGATTATCGATCGCCCGTCAAATTGTGGAAGAAACCCATGGTGGATACCTAAGCTGTCATTCTGAGCTGGGTCAAGGGACAGAATTTGTGATTGAAATTCCCATTGCTAGTGCCCACCTATCTTAGACTTTTGACAAAAGAAAGCTTGACATGAAGCTTGCGAAATCCAACGGACTCATACAGCGTTTGTGCCTCGTAAGCATTTTCAGCATCGACTCCCAAACGCGCTGTCTTCATCCCTTTTGCCTTTAGCTTTTGCAGTCCTGCCAGCAGCATAGCCCGCCCCAAGCCCTGACGACGGAAGCTGAGCCTTGTCCCCAAAATATGAATTCCTCCTTCCAGACAATGGCGGTGCTGATTGTTTTCTCTATC
>CASBQM010000652.1 GCA_949127645.1 Synechococcales cyanobacterium PMM_0036 | reverse complement strand
TACAAGGCATGGGAGATCTTCGAGCAAATGCGTCTGGATGCAGATCTGGTAGTGCTCTCGGCTTGCCAAACAGCATTAGGGAAGGAGATCGGTGGGGAAGATCTCATCGGATTGACACGGGCGTTCCAGTATGCGGGGGCGCGCTCGATCGTCAGCCTCGCTGTGGAGCGTGGAGGATCTCCGAACTTCGCAATTGATGAAACACCTTTATACTGAGCTACAGAATGGAAAGAGCAAGGACGAGGCACTCCAATCGGCGCAATTGGAGCTATTGCACTCACGCGGTTCATCACATCCGTTCTACTGGGCTGCGTTTTCTCTTAGCGGCGACTGGCGATAAGGACTTAGACTGCGCCTCAATGAGGTACCTTCCGATTAACCACGGCAGAGCAGGAGTACAAATGCTTGATTGTCGGTTCGCCACTTTGGCAGCCCTAGTGTTTAGTATGGCGTTGGCCGAGGCGCAAAGCAGACTGGACGTGATGCCCGTCCCCGGCGGTCCGACGATCGACCGCGAACTTCGGAGCGGCGAAGTTCATTCGTACAGGGCAGACTTTCGGTCCGGTGAGTTCTTCTATGCCATCGTAGAGCAGAAATGTATAGATGTCGTCGTTCGCCTTTGGTCCCCTACGGGCGATCTCCTTGGCCAGATCGACAGCCCAACAGGCGCAACGGGCCCCGAGAGGGTACTCCATCTCGCCCAACAACCTGGCACATACGTAGTGGAAATCACACCCCTTGCCCACGCTGGCGTTGTCGGGCATTACGAGTTCCGTGTTGTCGCTCAAAGGTTGGCGACGCGGCAGGATATCGACCGCCTCGCTGCCGAAGATGCGCTGCGCAAGGCGACGGTTCTACAACGCAGATACACCGTCAGCGGGCGCCGGTCCGCACTAGCGTTGCTGGATGACGCTATCGCGATATTCAGGCGAATACCGGATGAGGAGCGGGCGCTCGACACGGTGCTTTTTAGCGCATTTGAGTATGGCGCCCTGAACGAATGGAATAGAGGGCGCGAACTGCTCGGCGAGGCACTAACCATCGCGCGCGCTGCACAAGACATACATTCCGAGGCGCGACTCTTTGGGGCGTCGTGTCAAATAGATAAAATGAATGGTAATGATGCAGAAGCGGCTTTGCACTGCTCCAGCGCTCTTGAACTCGCCCACTCGTTCGCCGATACGACGATCGAACTTGCTCTATTGCAACGCATAGCTCTGGTGTACGAGAACCGTGGTCCTTATAGACAGGCTATAGAATACTACGAGCGCGCGCTGCAACTGAGCAAATCACTTGCAGATAAACACGGAATGGCATACGCCGCGGGCCGCATGGCGTGGACCTACACTAAGTTATCGGACATCTCAGCTGCCGCCTCACACATCGACGAGGCAGTTCGGATCACGCGGGAATTCGATCAGCCGCAGGCGGCGCGCCTCCTCAATGCATTTGGCCGCTACTTGACGGCCCATCGAAATGACGCCCTCTCACTGAAATATCTGAATCATGCTCTCGTCATTTGGCGGGACCTCGCGGACCATGCGGGTGAAGCCGTCGCACTCAATAATCTCGGCCTCGCGTATGAAGCGCGTCACGATCTGTCCAAAGCGGCTGAGTTGTTTACGCAGGCCCTTTCTACATCGCGCGACACTAATGACCCCGCAAAGCGACGCGTTGAACTTGCGAATGCTCTTCGGGTACTGTTTGCTTCACACCGGCGCCAGGACGCGGTGGCACTGTGCACCATTGAGGCGAACGAAGCAGTTGCAAGGGCTGAGTATGGGTGGCAAGCAACCACTCTTTCTTTGTTGGGAGACATTCTCTTTGCTAATGGCGACTCCGCCAACGCCCTCACGTACTATTCGGCCGCTTTGAAGGTAGTTCCGTCAGGGCAGGATCGCGTAACCGAAGCCGCTATGTTGGAGAGCATGGGGTACATATACATCTCATTGACCGATTGGTCTCGGGCGCTAGAACACATCAACAAAGCCCTGACCATCCGCCGAGACCTGAAAGACTCCCTGGGTGAAATTAGCAGTCTCATGGCTTTGGCAACGGTCCATGAGAAATCAGAACAGCTGGCCTCCGCTTCCCAGTTGTTTGCCCAAGCACTACAGCTTTCCCAATCAGCCTCACACGTACAGTTGGAACAGCAGGCACTCATCGGCCTAGCGCGAGTGGCGGCCGCGTCTGGTGACGTCGATCTCACCATCAGACGTTGGCAAGCCCTAATCCGAACCTGCCCAAATGGCTCGTCCCCGCGCCAGTCCTGCGACGTTGTAGTACCGGCCTTTAATCAGATTAGACACGCCTTAATAACGGCCGGCCGGGTCGGAACACTGCTTATGGTCTGCCGACAGCTTTTGAATGCGGCAAAGCAAGAAGGTGATCTGGTCAGTGAGCAAACACTTTTTCGCGACTTGCGTGATATCTACGAACACACTCTAAATGATTGGAATGCTGCAGTCACGGTAGTCGAGGAAGAGCTGGTTCAGGCCAGATCTGGCGGCAACTCCAAGTGGGAGGCGGACGCGTTGGTAGCAGCAGCCCACTTACTGCTTGACCCGTTTCACACGCAAGCAGTCGGTGAGGCAACCCGACGTCGCGCGCTGGCCTATTATGATCAAGCACTCCGTCTTTACCGAGCGGCACATGACAGCTTGTCAGAAGCCACGACACTCAGCAGTATAGCGTCAGCACTCGCACCTACCGAGCCGACACGTGCGGGTATCATGTATGAATCAGCTCTCGGTATTGCTGGCACACTTAGCGATCAGTTAGAGGCTGTGACTCTTCGTCGTAGCATTGGTCGAAGCATGGCAATTAGCCTCGCGAACGAGAGCCGGATCGCAGACGCAATTGATTGTTTACGTAAGACGGGCGCTGACGAGGATGCTTATTACAAGGTTTACCTTGCAGAACTTCTTCTGAGGCTGGGTCAAAGACGTGAAGCGGTGAAGCTATTGCGGAGCGTCGTGGCCGTCGACCCCCGCGCCGTGTCACGTCTTTCGGACGCACTACTGCTAGATAACCAAGTGGACGAAGCACGGCAAGTACTGGACGATGGTATTAAACAGTGGACTGACGACAGCCACTGCTCTTACTTGTTTCAGGATGTTACCTTACCGTGCGAGTTAGATCTGTATAGTCAATACTCACGGGTGTTAATGAGACTGTGGGCAGAAACGAAGAACGCCGAGGGCGCTACCGCGGCCTTGGAAGCAAACGAGAAAGCCCGTCTGCAGGGGTTAGTAGCGCAATTGCGACAGGGACGGGTGGAGCTCGGGCAAGAGGCCGACCCGGCCTTAGTCGCGCGAGTGCGGACCTTAAGCAGCTCGCTACAGCGTAAGACAGCAGAAGGTATTTTTGGCGGAAGTATAGACTCTGAGGACTGGGAGCGCCTTCAACGGGAGATATATGAGATTCGTCGAGAATATGAAACTGTTCTGCGATTAATACGCGTGAATAGCGCCGGAGGCAAATCGCGAATGAAGACAATGTCACTTACGATTCGCGACATGCAAGCTCTGCTCGATAACGATACGGTTGCGCTGGAGTATGCGCTGGGAACTCCACACAGTTATGTATGGCTTGTTACGCATGATAGTGTCACAGCCTCGCAGCTGCCTGCGCGGAATGAGGTTGAGGCAGTTGCAAAGAAGGTCTACGTAGGCGTGATTGCTCGTGGCCAGATAGTAAAGGGAGAATCAGCGGACGAGCGGCGACGCAGACTAGTACATGTGGATGCTAAGGGTATCGACGCATCTGTTGCTCTAAGTAATATGCTTTTCGAACCGATAGCCACTGGCCTTCGGGGAAAGCGGTTGCTGGTCATTGCGGATGGTGTGCTGAACATGATACCGTTTGCGGCACTACCTGACCCAAATAGCGGTGAGCAACACATTCCAATTGCTTTCGGCCATGAGGTCATCAGCCTCCCATCGTTATCAACGTTGTCAACTCTTCGTGAGCTGTCTCAGAAGCGTAGGCCGGCAGATAAGGCCATTGCCATCCTAGCGGATCCAGTCTTTGAGCTAAGCGATCCGCGTGTTCCAGCGCAGGTGACTCGCAGGGCACTCGGGAACGGGATTACGCACAATCGGGCGGAACGGGGGAACATGGACGTGGCGCATCGGGCAGCAGAGGAAGTCGGCTTAACAGAGGGGCCAGATCGTGCACTGCCGCGGTTACCATTTACACGGCATGAGGCTAATTCGATCCTACAATATGTCCGTCCTAATGATCGCCTGTTTGCGAGTGGATTCAGGGCTAACGCAACGGTGCTCACAAGTGGTGCGCTATCAAAGTACCGCATTGTGCACATCGCGACCCATGGTTTCTACAACGAGAGCAAGCCAGACCTGGCCGGTTTGATATTGTCTCTGTGGGACGAGCGTGGTGCTCGGGCGAGTGGTTTCGTGGG
>CASBQM010000651.1 GCA_949127645.1 Synechococcales cyanobacterium PMM_0036 | reverse complement strand
CTGCATAAACGACCCGTCCGAGGTCTTTTGGGAAGTTCTTCTTAAAGTCTTTGCCCCATGTCCGCATTGCATGGCTGAAATTTTGAAGCTGAGTCTCGGTTTTTAATCCCTTCAAATGGTTGCCGACTTTATCGCCATCACCCATAAACCAACCTGTCCAATGTCCGGATTGTCCGGGTTCAGGGAGGCGCACCATCTCAGAAAAACTGTCAATCCGAAAATCTTGACTCAGATGCTTGCCAATATCTTCATAGCGAGTTACAAGGCGCTTCACTAATTCAGGAATGCTCATCCGTTCATTAGGACGCAGAAACTTTCCTTGGGTCTGACCGTTAGAAGGGCACTCTTCTAGAGCCTGAGATATCCTGAGATAGAAGTCTTCTAACTCTCGCTTAAGTTCTTGCTTTTGATCAAATGTAAGCTCTCCTTTTAAATCACGTTTGAGAACATTTTGATCTCCTAGTCGATTCCAGGCGATCGCATCCGTTCCGCTCAGGCTGGAGCTTTCGCCAACCCAGTTAATGCCCGTCCAGTCGCGTTTTAGCTTGCGAGTTTCCAGATCTTCCATTGCAGTGTGTGGGCTTTTGCCCGTGCCCCAAAACACCTCCCAGGTATAGCTACCCCAGCGTTCCCACTCGCCCTTTTGCTTGCCAATATCCTCATCTTTTTGCGCCCAGTGGTACTCAGCAGACACATTTTTTTCTACCCACTTGCGGCAAACGTTTAGTAAATGCTGCCAGTGCTTGAGCAAGATATTTTTGACGCGATCGCGGTCTACAAGACCTTTGATCAGTATTCGGTTGGGCATTCCCTCCTGTACATTAATCAGAGCAGGTGAAATTATTACTACATCAGGTAAGCTCTGAATCTCTTCAGCAATCTTTTGGCTTAAGTAAGACAAAATTAGCGAGGCTCCAAAGAGATCGCGGAGCTTACGAGATTTTTCGATGAAGCCTTGGACGGGGGCGAAGCCAATAGCGGTGTAGATCTCTTCAGCGATGTCTTTAGTCATCCGCTTTAGCCTGCCCTGCTTGAGATGCGATCGATCGATTCACAAGAACCTCGCTGCTGTTTTTGATAAGTAACCTGCAATATAGCCAGGTTTCCCAAACTCATGCCATCTATTCCCAATATTTATGTAAAGCTTTAAAAATCCTTAAGGAGATGGGCTAATCTGTATTTGCGGGAACATTAGATGAATTCAGTCAATATTTTCTTTTATTTGAAACCCGATGGCAAAGAAGCCTGTCCTTCACCTTTACTCTGACCTGAGCGCTTTCAACCGTCTGCTGCTACTGATTGCGACCTTCTTGCACCATCCCGGCGTGGGCAGTGCAGACAGCTATTCCTCAGGGCATTCTTCAGGGAATTCTTCAGGACACACCTCGGGACAAGATCATAATGCCCTAGATATCGTGCAAATGCGCATACAGGAAATGGCTCACCAGCTTGGAATTGAACTGGCCAACTATTCGGTGAATACAATCCGCAAAGATTTGGTGATGCTGCGGCGCTACGGCATTTTGGGACGGCAGATGTATCGATGGGGGTATTATTTAGGCACGAGCGCGATGAATTCTGATGAATTGCAGGTGATGTTGCAAGCCCTGCGATCGCAAGCCCTGCAACAAGGAGATGCTCAGTCTAGACAAGTTCTTCGCGCTCTAGAACGACGGCTAAAGGGATTAAATTTGCAAGCTTCTGGAATACTATTTTATCCCGTGCGGACTCAATTAGATCGAGCAATCGTGCATACTGATCCAGAGAAAATGATGCAGCAAGGGCAGTACCGCCACACGCTCTTTCAAAGACTGGAGGCGATCGAAACTGCAATTATTCAGGGACATCTGATTGAAATCTATCGACACCGGACTCTTTATGGCTCGATGTCAGTTGGATATCTGCACATCTATCCTATCCAGCTCATCTATTCTGAAATTGCCTGGTACTTGCTCTATGAATACGCTGATAACCAGCATTTAGCTGTCGAACGAATCGATCGATTTAGCGATTATTTTAAGCTAATTGATACGACTGGACGTGGATTAACACCTCAACAGAATAGCTTAAAGGCGGCTCATCAACTTTTAACGCAGGGATGGGGATTGTATTTAGGTAATGTAGAAGAACAGCGACAGGAATGTAATCAGGAGCATCCGTTAATTGATATTACCGTGCGTTTCTTTGAACCTGTCATCTCTTTTCTGTTAGAAGGAGAACGTCGCCATCCCACTCAGACAATCCATAAGGGAACGCATCAGGGACAGGCTTGTGTCAATTACAGCATTAGCTTACCTGCGCGATCGCTCAATGAATTCAGCCGTTGGGTTAATCGATTTATGGAATATGCCGTAGTCATTACCCCGACTGAGCTTGTTGAGAAGCACCAGCAATCTGCTCAAAGGTTAGTAGAACGCTATCAAAAAATGTTTGAGTAGAGGTGTGAAGAGAAAATTTCTGAGGAAGTCTCATACTTCTTAAATGTTACAGAAGTTGCCCAAATACATCCTCTTCTACTTCCAAAGAGGGATTACAGATAGTTCGTTAAGTTTAAGGTATAGATCATTACTCTCAAGTTCTCTAAATTCTGAGATTATTCAAGTAAAAATTTGAAATCATAAAAATTAGGGAGGATTCGATCGCTCCTGTCTATCTCTTACGTCTAGCTTTTACGTTTAGCTTTTAACAGTTTGTATCTGTTCTTCTAATTCGGATTGACTAAGCCTTATGTCTCAGAAAAGGGTTCGTTTTATTCCCGTGCTGCTGATCCTCGTGGGTGCCCTTGCCCTAGCTCAACCTGCGATCGCCTTCTCTGCACCAGAACTTACTGCTGAGGTCGTGAATTCTAATGTCGATACTAAAGTTGTCGATACCGGAGTAAATGTCGGCATTCCAGAGACAGATGCACCCCTGCAAGAAGTGCTGAAAGATAGTGCTGTGCTTAAAGATGCTGTGCTTGAAGATGCTGTGCCTGAAGATGCTATGCCCAAAAGCGCAGCGGAACCAGCCCGATCGTTTCCATTGTGGTGGCTATTGCCATTGCTGTTGGTGAGCGCTATTTTGCAGTGGTTGAGACGCAGAGCGCCTGAATCGGCTGCTCCTGACACAATTCACGCTCCGATTCAAACCGACTCTGCCTCAGAAACCGTTGCTGTGCCAGAAAGTGCGATCGCAGCGACTTCCTCAGATCTGTCTCAAGGATTAGAAGATCAATT
>CASBQM010000650.1 GCA_949127645.1 Synechococcales cyanobacterium PMM_0036 | reverse complement strand
GGCATGAAAAGCTGGGGGGCGAATTTATTCGTATTGGCATTCAGCGAGCTGAGCCAGTCGGCAAGTTTTTGGGCTGGCGATCGCTAGCGACGGTCACTCAATGGACGGTAATGAAACCCTAAGCCGCTGTTAAATCTGCTGCTGCAACCACGTCAAGGCATCCGCTATATTTGAGACTTTTTCCCCCATAGGCATTGCAGGACGCTGCACCATAACGATCGGGATTTCTAGCTCGCGCGCGGCGATCACTTTGGCATAGGTGGCATTGCCGCCGCTGTTTTTGCTCACGATCGCGTCAACTTGATAGTCTCTCAGCAATTCTCGTTCCTGCTCCAGGTGGAAAGGACCGCGATCGAGCAGGAGTTTTCCGTTAGGAATAGGAGGCTCAGGCGGATCGATCGATCGCATCAGAAACCAAACATTTTTTAATCCTAAGAACGGCGCGAGTTGCTGTCTGCCGATTGTCAAAAACACTCGCCTTGCCTTTACGGGAATTGCCTTAGCCGCCGCGTCTATACTCTCGACTTCAATCCAGCGATCGCCCTCTACTTTTTCCCAGACCGGACGTACCAGTATGAGATGAGGGATGCCAACCTCTATTGCCGCCGCCCCTGCATTCCACGAGATTTGTGCCGCAAACGGGTGAGTTGCGTCAATGAGAAAATCAATGGAACGATCGCGTAGATAAGTCGCCAATCCGGCAGAGCCACCAAACCCGCCTACACGATAATCTCCTAGAGGGGCGATCGGCTGGAGGGTTCGCCCTGCAAGAGACGTGATTACCTCAATTGCTGGAATTTCTGAGGCTTGGGCAGCTAATGCGATCGCGTCACCTGTGCCTCCCAAAATCAGAACTTTTGCCATGTTGGCGGCTCGTTGAATAGATATTGCGCTATGCGCTGGGGGAAGATAGGGTTATTTTGTTTCTTTTGTAGGAGTCTCGCTCTGCGAGACTCCTACAAAAGAATTTGGGCGTTGCTGAATCGATATATGAATTCTCAAATTCCCCCTCACCCTAGCCCTCTCCCGAATGGAGAGGGAACAAGACTCCTGGCTCCCTTCTCCCTAGGGAGAAGGGTTGGGGATGAGGGCAAATCATACCTGCATTCAGCAACGCCATAATTTGCCTTAATGTATAAGCGCAACGCTATAAATGAGGAAGTCTAGGCTTTCAGATAGTAGTCGAAAAACGCGATCGATCTTTCCCAGGCAAGCTTAGCGGCGTTGGCATCATAACGCGCTTCACTGGTGTCGTTGTGGAAGGCATGATTCACCTTGCCGTACATACAGATGGTGTAATCTTTACCTCCAGATCGCAGTGCAGCCTCGTATCCAGGAATTCCCTGGTTGATGCGTTCATCGAGTCCGCCATAGTGCAGCAAGAGCGGCGACTGAATCTTGGGCACATCTTCAGCCGAGGGAGCCAAGCCATAGAAGGCGATCGCAGCTCCCAGATCAGGCGCATTCACGGCCAACTGGTTCGTCATGGCACCTCCCCAACAAAAGCCCACACAGCCGACCTTGCCAGAACCGCGACTCTGCAAAAATGTTAGGGTTGCCTTGAGGTTTCCTAGGGTTTGCTGAGCATCCAGAGCGCTAATTAGCTCACGCGCTTTGTCTTCATCTTTTGGGGTGCCCCCAGCGATCGAGAGAAAATCAGCTCCTAGAGCCTCATAGCCTTTTAGTGCCACTCGACGTACCACATCTTGAATATGGGCAGTCAAGCCGCGATTTTCGTGAATTACGATTACCTTGGGCAGTTCACTTGAAGCGTTTTTGGGTCTGGCTAGATAGCCCTTCATTTCGCCACCAGCACCGGGGTAGGTGATGGTTTCAGTGCTGAGTTGAGGATCGTTTTCTGCCACCATAACCGCTTTGGCGTAGTTACTTTCCAGAATCGGCAGTAGGGCTGTGGCAGCGGCTGTGCCTCCTGCTAGAATGACCAGTTTTTTAAAGAAGTCTCGTCGAGGTAAAGCGGTATGAGTGTATTCGTCAAACAGGTCAATGATTTCTTGTTTCATGTGTATTGAACTTCAATTGACTTTAAGGATGGAATAGTTCTAAAAGCAATCATCTTTGAAAGCAATCATCTTTGAGAGCAGTCATCTTTGAGAGCAGTCATCTTTGAGAGCAAGATCTTGGCTTCACTCCTGCTTTCTATTATATTTTGCGAACTTTGCAGTGCCGTCAGACAAATTACAAAACTGTAATCTAAGCGATCGCTCGTCTGTCATTAAAACTGGTTTTAATGATTTGCAGTCGTGTGTTCTCAACTCCTGTTGGATCGATATACGCCTCTTACAAACTAGATTCTTGAGCCAGGTTTAGCGGAGTTTTTCCCGCCAAATCATCTGTAGGAAATCTATGGCGCTGATTTTAGGTACAAGCTCTTTGAGGTTTCACTCCTAACTGACAAAACTCAACCGCCCTCACTCCAACCCCTATCCCAGAGCGGAAAAATGGCTGAGTGTACAACTTCAGGAAGATATAAGTTTACAAAGCTTCATGTATGCTCAAATTTATGCCTTTTAATGCTTGTAGCCTCTCAATACTTGTAGCAACGTCTGACTCATGCGACCAATCCTCTCTGAAATCACAACTCGATCGCGGTTTGCAGTGACGCTGAGTCGCTTTTGGCTAGCCGGACTGGTTGTTTTGCCAACAGGCTGCGCTTTGATGCCGCCTGGAGATGCCCAAACGGCTGACCAGTCGCCACGATCGCAGCAGCCGCAGAAATCTATTGCCGTGGATGCGGCGATCGCCCGTGAAGCTCAGCTAGAGCAAGGTCAGGTCTATACAGGCACGACTCTGCCCTATCGTCAGGTGTCAGTGCGATCGCAGGTCGAAGGGCAGGTCCTGGATATGGCTGTCGATGTGGGAAATCCAGTGCAGCAAGGGCAGGTTGTGGCGCAGCTAGACGACAGTTTGCTAGCAGCAGCAGTTGTGGAAGCTGATGCAGAGGCAGCGGCGCGTGAGGCAGATGTTGCCAGTTTGCAAGCTGAGGTAGATGATGCCCAAACTCAAGTGAGACAGGCGGAGCTAGAGCTTCAGCAGGCGCGATCGGACGCAGACAGGCTTGAACAGCTCTTTAAGGAAGGGGCGATCGCTGAACAGGAGTTTGAGCTGGGGCAGACGGGAGCCGCAACGGCTCAACAGGCAGTGCGATCGGCTCAGCAACAGGTGCGAAACCGCCAGAGAGCCGCAGATGCTTCTCAGCGCCGCATTGCTTCTCAAGAAGCGTTGGTTGCTCAAGCTCAGCAGAGGCAGTCTTACACGGTGTTACGCGCTCCGGTGGAGAGTGCAGTTTTAGAGCGTGTTTTGGAGCCTGGAGATTTGGCTCAGGCGGGGAGCGAAGTTTTGCGGTTGGGGGATCTGAGTCAAATTAAGGTGGAAGTGCAGATTTCGGAGCTAGAGCTGTCTGGCATTCGATTAAATCAGCCTGTGCAGGTGAAGCTAGATGCTTTCGCCGATCGCACTTTTCAAGGTCGCGTTTCTCAAATTTCTCCTGCGGCTGATCCGACTGCTCGCTTGGTGCCGATCGAAGTGACAATCCCCAACGCCGAGGGTCGAATTGGCACTGGGCTACTGGCGCGGGTCAGCTTTGATCCGCAGACGGCACGGCAGGTGGTGGTGCCTGAAACGGCGGTGCAATTGGCTTCTAAATCTGCTGGTGCAGCGACATCGGGTACATCTGTTCCACGATCTTCTGAAGCCAAGACTTCTGAAGCCCGATCTTCTGAAGCCCGATCTTCTGAAGCCAAAACCGCAACGCTTTTTGTGGTTAGAGGCACGGGCGATCGCGCCATGGTGGAAGCTCGAACGGTGCAGTTGGGCGATCGGGTGGATGATCAGATAGAAATTTTGTCAGGGTTGAAACCGGGTGAACAATTTGTGGTTCGTAGCAGCGGAGAGCTTAAAAACGGCAATCCGGTGCGCCTCAGCCTGATCTCTGAAACTCCCTCAGCGAGACTTTAAGGATCGTAGATTTAATAACCTGAACTTCTGTGTAAGATGCCGTTGTGTAGGATGCCGTTAGCATAGCGTAACGCATCGACTTCTAAGCTTTGATGCGTTACGACTAGCGCCTAACGCATCCTACGAAATCCGATGTTATTAAATCCTCGTTACTCAGCAAATTTCTCGCCTAGCCTTTTACCAAATCTCTAGGTCAAATCTCCAGGCTAAGAGCCTCTACTATGCAGACTCCTCAATCCTCCGGCTTCAGCATTAGCAGTCTTGCCATTCGCCAACACATTGGCACACTCATGATTACGCTAGCCGTGATGGTGATTGGCATTTTTTTTATTTTGAATCTTCAGGTTGACTTACTGCCTTCAATCACCTATCCCCGAATTGGTGTGCGCCTCGATATTCCAGGGATCTCGCCGGATGTGGCGATCGATGAGGTGACAAGGCCACTCGAAGAGGCGCTTTCTGCCACAGAAGGAGTTGTGCAGGTTTACTCTCAAACACGCGAAGGGCAAGTCAGCATCGATTTGTATTTTGAGGCTGGAGGCGATATCGACCAAGCGCTCAATGACGCTACGGCTGCCTTCAACCGGGCACAGGCAAACTTGCCAGATGTAGTCGAAGCTCCGCGCCTTTTCAAAGTAGATCCGTCACAGCTTCCTGTGTATGAACTGGCGATCGCTTCTTCTTCCCTCAAATCGGTGGATTTGAGGGTATTTGCCGATGAAGAGCTAGCCCGTGAGCTTGGAGTGGTTTCAGGAGTTGCCTCTGTTGATGTTTCGGGTGGTGTCCCTGAAGAAGTGCGCGTGACGATTGATCTGAATCGGTTGCAATCTCTTGGAATTGGACTCAATGAGATCCTGACTGAGCTGGAGGAAACAAATCAGGATGTTTCGGGAGGGCGAATTCTGGGTGAGCGTTCGGAGCCTCTCACTAGAGCTGTCGGGCGGTTTCAGGATGCCGATGAGATTCGCAACCTTTCGTTTAGAGTCGCTGGTTCAGCCGGAGAAACTGAGCCTAGTACGCGTCGAGTCTATCTGCGCGATTTTGCAGAGGTCGAAGATGGGACAGAAAACCAGCGAATTTTTGTCTCACTTAATAAGCAGCCTGCGGTTAAGGTCAGTATTCAGAAACAGCCTGATGCCAACACGATCGAAGTCGTGAAAGGCGTAAAGCGCCGCATTGAAGAGCTACGGCAAGCTGGGACTATTCCAGAAGGGACTGAGCTAATTTCGACTCTGGATGAGTCTGTGTTTATTCAAGAATCGCTGAATAGCGTCACAGATGCAGCACTCTCTGGAGCCGTTCTCGCTGCTCTAGCAGTGCTGCTGTTTCTCGGATCGCTACGGCAAACGCTGATCATTAGCTTGACTATTCCCCTATGCACCCTAGCGGCGGCGATCGCCATGCGGCTATGCGGCTTTTCGCTCAATATTTTTAGCCTAGCGGGACTAGCCATTAGCGTTGGACAGGCGGTAGACACCTCAGTTGTAGTTCTGGAGAACATCAATAAGCGATCGGCGACCCAGCTCGGCTCTGGCGCTCTTGAGCAAAATAAACAGCAAAAAGGGCGATCGCGCCAGACTGCAATTGATTTGGTGGAAGAGAGTAGCCGAGAAGTAGAGTCTTCGCTTGTGGCGGCAACCGCAGGCAATATTGTGTCAGTATTACCGTTCGTGCTAATTGGGGGCTTCATTGCTCTACTTTTCAATGAGCTAATTTTGACGATTTGCTTCGCAGTTCTGGCATCGCTGCTGGTTGCTGTTACGGTGGTGCCGATGCTCTCGTCTCAGTTAATCACCATCCGTTGGTCGAGTCGGATCAATCGCTTTTGGCTATTGCGAAAATTTAATCAGCAGCTTGAAGGCGCAACTCGCCAATATGCCAAGATACTGGGGCTAGCTGTCCATCATCGCTTGGTGGTCTTGGCGATCGCCTTTGCGGTCTTGGGTGGCAGCAGCTTGCTGATGATGGGTCACATTCCTCAAGAAATTCTGCCGCGCATTAATACAGGTCAAGCTCGGCTTAATGCCCAATTTCCACCCGGAACGCCGCTGGACGTGAGCCGCAAGGTGATGACTGCCGTGGATGATATTCTCTTGGCTCAACCTGAAACGCAAGATGTCTTCTCTACGGTGGGTGGTTCTTTGTTTGGTAGCAGCACGAGCGAAAACCCCCTCCGAGCTTCTAGCACGATTACCCTTAAGTCCGGCACAGATGTCGAGCAGTATGTTTCTAAAGTTTCGCGGGAATTCAATCAGCTTAATCTTGTTGATGTTCGATTGCGGATGAGTCCGGGCGAGGTGCGAGGGTTGATTCTAAATAATTCTCCTGTGCGATCGGACGTGGATGTGATTTTGCAAGGAGAGGATGTCGGAGTCTTGGAACAGGCAGGGCAGCAGGTGCTGCAAGCCTTAGAGGTGGCAAAGCTGTCTAGCTTCCGACCAGATGCAGATAGTCGCCAGCCCGAACTACAAATTCGCCTCGATCGGGAACGGGCGGCTGATCTAAACCTAAACATTCAGGACGTGGGTGATGTACTGACTACGGCGATCGAAGGGGCGGTTCCTACGCAGCTTCAGCGAGGCAACCGCTTGGTGGACGTGCGTGTACAGCTCAATCAGGATGAAATTCGTCGATCTTCTCAGCTAGAGGCTTTGCCGTTGTTTACCACAGACCGACAGCTTGTGCGGCTGGGCAATGTGGCACAAATTCAGACCGGGCAAGCTCCAGGACAAATTCAGCGAATTAATCAGCGCCAGGTGTTTCTGATTGCCGGAACCTTGAATGAAAATGCAAGCCTGGGAGCCGCTTTAGAGGAAGTCGATCGCGTTATGCAGGATATTGATCTGCCGCAGGGCATTAGCCGTCTTCCCAGCGCTGCCGCTCAAAGCAACCAAGACATTCAGTCAGCGCTACCTTTACTGGGAGGACTGGCGGCTTTCCTGGTGTTTGTGGTGATGGCAGTGCAATACAACTCTCTGGTTGACCCGCTGGTGATCATGTTTACCTTGCCCTTAGCTCTGGCGGGCGGCATTTGGGGATTGTTCTTTACTCAAACGGCGATCGGTGCCACGGTGATTGTGGGGGCTGTGCTGCTGGTGGGTATTGTCGTCAACAATGCCATCATCATGGTGGAAACCGCTAACCAAATTCGAGAGGAAGAGGGGTGCGATCGCCGAATTGCCATTCTCAAGGCAGCTCCCGAACGCCTTCGTCCTATTTTAATGACAACGACAACGACAGTCTTGGGTCTGTTTCCTTTAGCCTTGGGGCTAGGTCAGGGCGGAGAGTTTTTACAGCCTTTAGGTATTGTGGTTTTCTCAGGGCTTTCGCTAGCAACCCTGCTAACGCTGTTTATTATTCCCTGCCTTTACCTGCTGCTGCATGATTTGTTTAGTCGGGAGTCAAGCCCTGTGCAATGCATAATAAAGAGATAACTTGAGGTCGCTGGCTCTTAAAAAAATTAAAGCCCCAGACTAATCCATCGATAGGGTGATATGGCAAATGAAAAATTCAGAGCGCCCAGAAATCGGACATTGACGCTTTCTCCAGAAGAAATACAGCATTACACCTCTCAATTGCTAAGGCTAGAAGGGGCGATCGCTCCCCCTGATCTACGAAACAAAACTATCAGCCAGGATTTGTTTGAAATTCTTGACTGGCTCCCCGCTCAATTTGTCGATTTGCTGTTTATCGATCCGCCCTATAACCTGACAAAATCCTTCGGCACAGCTAGCTTTCGGGAGCGATCGCGGTCGGCTTACCAAATCTGGCTAGAGTCCTGGTTGCCGCCACTGCTAAAAATTCTTAAGCCCACGGCATCGGTGTATATTTGTGGCGACTGGCGATCGTCTGCGGCGATTCAGCTTGTGGCGGAGCAATACCTGACTATTCGCAACTGCATCACCTGGGAGCGGGAGAAGGGGAGAGGGGCTAAAGCAAACTGGAAAAACTGCTCTGAGCAAATCTGGTTTTGCACGGTTTCAGAGCAATATACCTTTAATCTGGAGGCTGTGAAGCTTAGACGAAAGGTGATTGCGCCCTACACCGACGCTACGGGTAATCCTAAAGACTGGGAGAAGACAGAGAGCGGCAACTATCGCCTTACCCATCCCTCTAATCTCTGGACTGACCTTTCAATTCCCTTTTGGTCGATGCCCGAAAACACCGAGCATCCCACCCAAAAGCCTGAAAAGCTGCTAGCCAAAATCATTCTCGCTAGCTCCAATCTCAATGACTGGGTGTTTGACCCCTTTCTTGGATCAGGAACGACCTCCGTAGTGGCGAAAAAAACGGGACGAAACTATGTTGGAGTCGAGCTTGACCCGCTGCATGGCTGCTTGACCGAAAAGAGATTGGCGATCGCGGATCAGAATAAAGCGATTCAAGGCTATGCGGAAGGGGTATTTTGGGAGCGCAACTCAATTCAGAGTTAGGCATTGCTGAATGCAAGTATGAATTGCCCTCATCCCCAACCCTTCTCCCTAGGGAGAAGGGTTGGGG
>CASBQM010000649.1 GCA_949127645.1 Synechococcales cyanobacterium PMM_0036 | reverse complement strand
AGATGCGGTATCTGTAATACCTACAGCAAATCCCTCTTCTGCTGAAGCCGAAGCCGATTTGCTGATGTTTACAGATCGAGAAATAAATCCAGTGATAGATCTAGCGGTCGAGCCAGCGGTCGAGCCAGCAGCAGAAAACGCTATTCAGCCTTTTAGCGATCGCCTCAAGCTCCTCTCCTCAGAAGAATCGATCGCTTTCTTAAAGCTACGAAGCTTTGAAAACGACACGCCATTCTATTCGCTGCCAAAAGACGCGCCCATTCAAGCCTTTAGCCCTGTTTCAGAACTTGAGACCGTTGACAAACCCAAGTGGGCAAAACTGGCGATCGATGGTTCTTCTGATGATTCCCCGAATCTATCTTCCCCGAATCTATCTTCTACAGAACAAATTCATCGATTCATTCCGGTTGCAGTCTCATCCGCAGATTTTCATAGCAAGCTCAAAGCCGTTGCGAGTGAACCTAGCGAGTTATCCGAGGACAAAACAAATTCCTAGGGTCTCATGTAAGCTGAAATGCTGAAGATCAGAGACCTTTTAGCTGACAATGTTAAATAGATGCTGAACCGTAAGAGGTTAGTATCTATACTGAGAATTAGATAGCTATACTGATCTCACAGCTAAATTTCACAGCTAAATTGCATAGTTAAATGGATGAGTTAGATACCAGAGAGTGGCTACTCACAAACGGGCTTGGAAGCTTTGCTAGCGGCACAGCCTGCGATGCCCATACTCGCACCTATCACGGCTGGCTGGTGGCTGCCCTTGAGCCGCCCGGACAGAGGACGCTGCTACTCTCTCACATAGATGCCAGCCTAACGGTTGCCGGACGCGAATTTGAGCTAGGGACAAACTTCTGGGCAGGAGGAGCGATCGCCCCAGCCGGGTATCATTTTTTGCAGTCTTTCCAGGTTGATCCAGTGCCTACCTGGGTTTGGGAACAAAATCACTGGCGGGTGTGTCGTCGTCTGATCATGCCGCACGGGTTAGTGGCTGATCCACTGCCGCACTTTAATCCTCAGACGCATCCTAACCAAACGCATCCTGACCAGACGCATCCTGACCACCATCCTAACCAGAGCCACCTGTTTGACAACCGGATTTTGATTCACTATCGCTACGAAGGCGACGAAACGGCGATTCTGCGATTGCGACCTTTAATTGGCGATCGCATCTTTCACACTCAGCAACACGCCGACTCCGGGCTGTATTTCGCGCAGCTCATCGAACCTCATCGGCTGCTGCTGCAAGCCAAACGCCTAAGCTGGACGGGCACCTCTTGGCAGTTGATCTGGACAAAGGGTGACTACTATTCTGATGACACCTGGTACTGGGGCTATCGCTATCCTGAAGAAACACGACGCGGTCTGGCTGATCAAGAAGATCTCTATTGCCCTGGTAACCTGATGATTTCATTAGAACCGGGCGAATCTGTCACGCTGGAAGCCTATGTTCGCTCTCCTGATCACGAGCCGTCCCATGCTTTGCAGGAACACACCTTTGAGCAAGCAATTCAGGCAGAGGAGCGGCGCATCACAACTGCGTTTGCGGCAATTCAGGTGCAGCCTTGTGGCAGGCAAAATGAGCCTCGAAATGAGCCTCATAATGAAATCACCAAACTCTGGAAAAGGCTGCTTCAGGCGGGCGATCGCTTCATTGTCTACCGTGCCTCTACTCAAAATCCCACCGTCATTGCCGGATATCCTTGGTTTAACGACTGGGGTAGAGATACGCTGATTGCGCTGCCCGGTCTGGCGCTCACCCCACGACGGTTTGACCTAGCGAAGGGGCTGCTGAAAACCTTTGGGCAATATTGTCAGGAAGGTCTGATCCCCAATGCCTTTCCTGATGCGGGCGCAAAGCCTTTTTATAACAGTCTGGATGCCTCTCTGTGGTGGATTGAAACCCTGGGGCTGTATCTTGATGCGACTGAAGACTGGGACTTTCTGGCAGAACAATATCCGGTGGTTTGGCGCATCTACAAACGTCTGATGGCAGGAACCCTCTACAGCATTCGAGTCGATGCCTTCGACGGACTTGTCACCTGGAATGCCGCCGATCTGGCGCTTACCTGGATGGATGCCGTGGTGGCAGACAAACCCGTTACCCCTCGACGCGGCAAGGCAGTCGAAATTAATGCGCTGTGGTATTCGGCACTGCGTTGGGCAGAGCAGTGGGCAACCCGGTTGCAGCAAGAACCAGATCGCGTCATTGACATCGAAGCCTCAATGCTAAGCAACCAGGCGCGCCGCTTTAGCGACCAGGCTCAGCAGGTGCAGGCATCTCTAGAGAAATTCTGGAATCCTGCTGAGGGATATCTTTACGACGCGATCGCCCCCGATGACGTACCCGACGTCAGCATTCGCCCCAATGCGGTGATTGCTCTGTCGCTGAGGCACTGTGGCTTCCCAGACGCGATGGGCAAGCGGGTGTTGCAAACGGCACGCGCTCGCCTCCTCACGCCTTACGGGTTGCGCTCTCTTGACCCAGCAGATCCGCACTACATCGGACGCTATGCGGGTGGCATTTGGCAGCGCGATCGGGCTTATCATCAGGGAACAGTCTGGCCCTGGCTGCTAGGCTCATTCATCCGCGCATGGCAGCGATTTTATCCCACCGAGCCATTGCCAGTAGACTGGCAGCCGTTGCTCAATCACTTTCAAAATCAGGGCTGTCTCGACTCTATTTCTGAAATGTTTGACGGTGATCCGCCTCACTTGCCGCAGGGGGCGATCGCTCAAGCCTGGTCGGTAGCAGAGCTGATCCGGCACTGCGACGCGCTCTGTGACCTGTGATGCGCTCTGTGACCTGTGGCTCTATAAACTGTGATGCGCCAAATGTACAGGGGTAGAACATTTGGGCAAAAGTTTTTCGATAAGATTTCATTGAGCAGAATTCAAAAACCCCAACACTAAAGTGAATCCCGAATGCCGCATATCTACCATCTTGATAAAGACAATAACGGTCGTAAATCCTTTGAGCTACCCGGAGCAAAGCCTCACTACAACCCCGATCGTCCTGGACAGGTTGAGCATATTTTCTTAGACTTAGCGCTAGATATTCCTCGACAAAGCTATCGTGGCACTTGCAGCATCCGCTTAAACCCAATTTGCAGCGGTCTCGATCGCCTTACGCTAGACGCAGTTAATCTACAGATTGAGTCTGTGCAAGTTGCGGGAGTTCCCCAAGGCTTCGAGTATGACGGTGAGCAGCTTCAGGTGCGGCTCAAGGACGCGACTGTTGCTGGAGAGTCGGTGACACTGGCGATCGCCTATCATGTAGAGCAGCCCCAGCGCGGCATCTACTTTGTTGCGCCCGACGAAAACTATCCCAAAAAGCCATTGCAGGTTTGGACACAGGGCGAAGATGAAGACTCGCGCTACTGGTTTCCCTGTTTTGACTATCCGGGACAGCTCAGCACTTCAGAAACTCAGGTGCAGGTGCCCAAAGATCTAATGGTGATCTCTAACGGCGATCTGGTAGAAGTCCGGGAAGAGGGCGACACCAAAATTTACCGCTGGCTGCAACAGCAGGTTCACCCGACCTACTTAATCACCTTGGCGATCGGCGATTTTGCTGAGCTGAAGGACGAGTGGCAGGGCAAACCTGTCACCTATTACGTTGAAAAAGGGCGAGAAGCCGATGCGCAGCGGACGATGAGCAAAACGCCGCAGATGATTGAGTTCTTCAGTCAGGCGTTTGGCTATGCTTATCCCTATCCCAAGTATGCTCAGGTTTGCGTCGCAGACTTTATCTTTGGCGGCATGGAAAATACTTCCACCACGCTGCTGACGGATCGCTGTTTGCTAGACGCAAGGGCGGCGATCGACAATCGTAGTTCTGAAACGCTGGTTGCCCATGAGCTAGCCCATCAGTGGTTTGGCGATTTGGTAGTGATTAAGCACTGGTCGCACGCCTGGATTAAAGAAGGCATGGCGACCTACTCAGAGGTGCTGTGGATCAAGCAGGAATACGGCGCAGAGGAAGCGGCATACTATCGCCTCGGCATTGCCCGCAACTATTTGGCGGAAGACAGTACGCGCTACCGTCGTCCGATCGTCACGCATATTTATCGGGAGGCGATCGAGCTATACGATCGCCACCTCTATGAAAAAGGCGGCTGTGTTTATCACATGGTGAGAGCCGAGTTAGGTGACGAGCTGTTCTTTAAGGCGATTCATACTTTCGTGCAAGATAACGCTCACAAAACGGTAGAGACGATCGATTTGCTGAGGGCGATCGAGAAAGCCACCGGACGCAATCTGCAATTTCTGTTTGACCAGTATGTGTTTCGGGGCGGACATCCTGACTACAAAGTTGCCTATAGCTGGGATGGCGATAGCAGCCTCGCCAAGCTCACCGTCACTCAAACCCAAGCCAAAGATGGCGATACCACGACTCAGAGTGGACGGTTTGATCTGAAAATTCCGATCGGCTTTGGCTATGTCAAGCCTTCAGAAGAGTTGTCATCAGAGTCATCAGAGTCATCAGAGTCATCAGAAAACCCTCAGCTCAAGATATTCACCGTTCGTATTCACGAGCGCGAGCAGAGTTTCTACTTTCCGCTAGAGCAAAAGCCAGATTTTGTCAGCTTTGATGTCGGCAATCATACGCTGAAAACTGTGGCGTTGGAATACCCGGTTTCTGAGCTAAAAGCGCAGCTCCAGCAGGACACTGACCCCGTTTCGCGGATCTATGCCGCCGAGGCGCTTGCCAAGAAAGGGGGACTTGAGGCAGTTAAAGCCCTCTCGGAAGCGCTGGTGAGCGATCGCCTCTGGGGGGTTCGAGCCGAGGTCGCTGAGCAGTTGGCATCTGTGAAGCTTGATCAGGCTTTGACGGGATTGCTGCAAGGTTTAAATGATCCAGAAGCCAGAGTGAGACGGGCAACGATCGAGGCTCTAGCCTCCCTCAAGACGGAGACTAGCTACGCTGCACTCAAGGAAATTGCCGAGAAAGGAGATGCCAGCTATTACACAGAAGCCGCTGCGCTGTCTGGCTTGGGTGCCGCGACCGGGACAAACTCCTTAAAAGAGCCAGAAATCCTGGCGCTCTATCAGTCGGTGTTGCAAACGCGGTCGGGCTGGAACGAAACGGTGAGAGGCGGAGCGATCGCCGGACTCAGCAAGCTCAAAACTTCAGAAGCGGCTCTAAATCTGATTTTGGAATACACTGCGGCAGGCATCCCTCAGCCTTTGAGACTGGGCGCAATTCGAGCGCTTGGAGCTATTTCTACTGGACAAACCCATGTCAATCTAGAGCGGATTCTCAATCGCCTCAGCGAACTCTCGCGGGAGTCGTTTTTCCTGACGCAGGTCTCTACTGCCGTAGCGCTAGGACAAATGGAAACCGTGAAGGCGATCGGCATTTTGCAATCTCTCGCGGATCAAACTCCAGACGGACGGGTGCGGCGCTTGGCAGAAGAATCGGTACAGAAAGTTATGAAAGCTGTCGAGCAGGATCAGGCGGTTTCACAGCTTCAAGAAGATCTAGAGCAGGTGAAAAAAGATAACCAGGAGCTACGCAGCCGTTTGGAATCGCTGGAAGCCAAATCTTCATAAACGCTTGATCAACGCTTAATGCTTACTTAGGGGTCAAAGCTAGGCAAAAAACCGTGAAATGGCTGGGTTTCATATCCGAGCTTTCACCGTTGACAAATTGACATTGCTTATGCTTCCGAGCTTCAATGATAGGTAAAAGGCGTTAACGCATCCCCGCCAAGAGAATCGTTAACGCCCCACTCCTTAACGGAATAGAAAGTATCATGCCACAAAACCTTGATTCTGATGCTCCAGTCTTGAATGCTCTGGCGTTGAATGCTCTGGTATCCAAGACTTCGGAACTTTCCTACCGCGATCGCCTCAATCATTGGGCAGTCGTGCGTCTGTTGCCGGGTGTCCCAAAAAACAAAGTTCAGACAAATATAGTGGCTCGATTTCGCAGTCGTTCTGATGCCGAAGGACATCTGCGCTTCTTGCGTAGCAGTCTGCCAGAGGGCAATTTTCTGGTGAGCTTCGACAATCAGAAAAACACTGAAGGAGTCGGTCAGTAAGATTCACCCGATCGAAACAGGTGCGAGTGGGTAGGGCTGTAAAGCTGCGATCGCCTTTCTCCTGCGATCGCAGCTTCAGTCTGCATTACATTAGCTTGCATTACATCAGCTCGCACTACATCAGCTCGCATTGCTGGACTAATCACATACAGCGTCGTACGCACCAGGTCTTCCTGATGCGTTACGGTCGCCATTTGGCTTAGGGGCACAATTCGGATTTTCTCATCCGACCAGCCCAGCCGGAAACAAATGGCGATCGGTAAATCTGCTGAGTAATGTTGCAGCAGTTTGTCTTGCGCCTCCTGCACGTGCCGCGCACTTAGGTAGAGGCACAGACTTGCCTGATGAGCCGCCAAAGCAGACAGTTCTT
>CASBQM010000648.1 GCA_949127645.1 Synechococcales cyanobacterium PMM_0036 | reverse complement strand
TCACCAACTACTCGGTGGCGACTGAATTCCCGATTTTCCTGCTTCTGCGGGTCACTTAATTCCTTGCCTTTGGGCTTTTTGTGGGGCAGATGGATATTCTCAAACTCGTTCTGTAAACCCTGAAATCCTAAATATCCTGCCACTGCCACTTCATCGGGAATGTTGCTCACCAACTCTTCTTCGTCCAGTTGCCGCTTGTCATGGATCGTGCCTGCTCTGGCTTTCGTCAAAATAATCACCCGCTTTTTTCGGGTGCTGCCGGTAATATGCTTTCGGGTATGCCGTTTCTTTTTGCCAGAATAGTGTTCCTGCTGGCGTTGACAGTCTTGGGGGCGTTGCACCGGGCGTTGGGTCCCATCGATAATCACGGCTTTGACCTCGGGAAAGCGCTCGATAAACTCCTCCAAACTGCTCAATTTTCGCACAGGCAATACCTGCTTGTACCCTAATGCCGTTTCCAGAATCGGCAGCAACCGATGCACCCAATCATGAACACAGGAGCGCTCAAAGTTAAACAGCACGCTCAATAAGTCAAACGTTGGATAGCATTTGCAGTACAGCAAAATATACAACAGCTTCTGTTCCATTGTTCTTAGGGTGGCTTTGCGCCCTCCACCGACAGTACGTTGTCGCTCTGGCAGGTCGTTAAACAGACTGCGCTCATAGGCTTCTGTAAAACCCGGCAACAGGGACTCGGAGGCTTTGCGATTGAGTCCCGTCATCGCTCGTATCAGTCGATCTTGCTTGAGTATCTGTTCCAAATCCAACAGGGCGACCGCCCCATCCAACTGCTTGCCATTATCCCCTATTTCCCAACAGGTCTATTGGAGCATCAGTCAGACTACACATTTAATTCGTTGCTTTCTTTGGGTCTTATCTATGGCGGCGGTCTGCTTGGCTTTATTTATTTGGGTTTGATTTTTATATCTTGTTGGCGAAGCGTGCCTAACAACTCAGTTGGAGCGGACTAGCAGGAGATCTTGGTGGGGGGATACACAGAATTTTGCAGATGCTCAACTGAAACGTTCTACCGCTTCGTTTCAGGTTGCGATCGTAGAGCAAAATAGTCGATCTCCGGTAGTTTGTATTGACATCGTACATACATCTTGCCTAAAATGCAGAGTATGAACGTGTACTTTGTCCTGAATGGCATTGCCTTTTCTTGGGATGATGAAAAAGCGAGGATCAATCCGATCAATCATGATGGGATTACCTTTCCGCAGGCGGCTGAAGCTTTTTTCGACCCCTTCCTCATACTTGTTGATGCGAGTCGCAATGATGAGGCGCGGGATGGTGTCATTGGGCTAGATACTCGATGGAACTTGCTGTATGTCGTTCACATTGAGCAAGAAGAGAGGAGCATCCGGATTATTTCAGCACGTAAAGCAACTCGTCAGGAGAGAGCAGACTATGAAAGTTAAAGCCCTAAAGCAGCGCCTCGATCGCAACCGCCCGATGACCAGTGTAACAATTCGGATGCCTGAAGATGTCATAGAAGACTTGAAGAGAGTTGCACCATTGTTGGGGTTCTCAGGTTATCAGCCTTTGATTCGCGCCTATATCGGTCAAGGTTTGCGAGTTGATTTAGAGCGGTTTGAAAGTGAGACAGTGAGCGCATTGGTCGCAAGTTTGAAACGTCGAGGCGTGAGTGATGCAGTGATTGAGGAGTCATTGAATGAAGTTGCTCATGCGACATCGAATTGATTGCACTTTGCCAGCAGTAGAACAACCGCGCTGCACCGGAACAATTGAGTGTGGTCGGCTGAGTTACAAAAGTTATCTGCGTCCAGTGAGCGCGACCGTTAGGTAGCTTAAATCCTCGGTGGGGGCTGTAGCTTGAAGGTTATCTGTACGTGTTCAAAGTCGATCCGTCTGAGTAATTCTGTTGGAGCGAGTTTCAGGGCTGTCTGAGAGAGTCAAGGGGTAAACGCGCTTGATCCTCTAGAAGGTAGTGTTCTAGACGTGTGGAATGACAACTAGATAGATAATCCAAACTCATATCGATTGATGAACAGTCCGATGACGACATCATGCAACCAGATGGACTTGGAGAAGCAAATGGTTTTGCGGGCAAGTCGCTTAATCGTGGTACGTAAGGTCAGATGCTTTGGCTCAATTGTCTAAGTATTCGTTTTGCCAGCGGTGTGAAACGCAGGATGCAGCAACCGTTGATAAGCTCCCCAACCATCACTGTAGAACTGGGTGATGCCAAAAGGTTCCAATAGGGCTTTAAGTTGCACAAATGCTGCGTCTTTAGGGTCTGACAACACATACGCCAATACTTCCCCTGTGTCGTGGTCGATGGCGTGCCACAGCCAACGCGGTTGCCCTTTGGATTGAACAAAGCTCCACATCTCGTCCACTTCTGCTTCAACCTCCTGCCACTGACACAACTGTACGATCGTCTGAGTCGGTTCAATCTCGGCTAAACGAGCTTCATTGACAACCTTCCGTTGTCAATCTTTTTTTAACAACTCAATGACAGGGGTTGGGCTAATTTTTAGCACTCGTGCGGTGTCGCGTATGCCGCTACCATTGAGTGCCATTTCCGTAATTTGCCCTTTGACTTCTGGCAGGTAGCCTCGATAGGTATAGTTGCGAATAAATGTGCTGCGCTGACACTCCTGATGACGACATTTGTATCGATCTTTGCCAGCAGGGGAGCGACCGTGTCTCACGATATCATCGCTGCTACAATCCGGGCACAAAACAGGTTCTAATATCATTTGTCAGCACAGGAAAGACAGCTTCTCTAATTCTCTCTAATTTCCACACGTCTAGAACACTACCCTGAGGTGAAACCAGAGCAAGGGTGGTGTGGGCGACGAGTGAAAGCCTACGATGGCACGAGCGTGCTGATGAGTGGTACCCCAGCCAACTAGAGAGTCTATCCGCAGCATAGCAATCAAAAAGCAAGATGCGGCTTGCCATTAGCCAAGGTCGTCGTGTGGTTTTGCGTGACAACAGGAGCGGTTGTGGAAGTGGCAATCGCCGCATTTAACACCAGTGAATGGCAGCTCTCACGACAACTGTATGCCACCCTTGAGCGTGAAGATGTGGTCGTGGCAGATTCTGCTTATGGCACTTATAGCTGTAGCCACTTTTATTAGGACGCTGCTTGCTTGAGAACGGCTTCCATCGCATCGCGTAAATGATCCGAGTTGCGTAGGAGTTTGCGAATGCGACTTTTTAGCCAAGCCCAAC
>CASBQM010000647.1 GCA_949127645.1 Synechococcales cyanobacterium PMM_0036 | reverse complement strand
GGTGTAGCCCAGCGCCAGCAGCGTCATTTCCACGTCTTCCTGAATCGAAGAGACAGGCGCGGCATCTGGAGTAAAACCAGAGTGCATTCGCCACTCAGACAGCTTGGACTTGAGTTCTAGGGCAATCCGCTCGGCGGTTTTTGCGCCCACGCCGGGAGTCCGCGATAGCAGCCGCGTGTTGCCGGAGACGATTGCCTGTACGAGATCTTGTAAACCCAACGTGTCAATCAAAGCCATCCCCATCTGCGGTCCAATGCCACTGACGCTAATCAACTGCCGGAACAGATCGCGTTCTGCCATTGAAGTAAAGCCAAACAGCACCGTTTGATCTTCCCGCGTCTGCATATGGGTAAACACCTGCACCGAGTCGCCGATCGCCGGAAGCTGTTGCCAATGGCGCGGCGTAATTTGCAGGTCATAGCCAATCTGGTTGACTTCTAGCGTCAAGATGACCCGGCTACCGAGCTTTTGGAAGAAGGCGATCGTGCCTTTGAGGTAGCTAATCATGTCTAAGACTCAGTTAGACCGATCTGCTCTTCAGGGACAGTCGGGTTGACCTCGGTGGGAATCATACTGGGCAGTTCTAGATGAGTTTCAAGCTGGGCAACTTCCGGCTGCTCAGGCAGTTCTCTAATTGCCACTTCACCCATACAAATCTGGATGTTAGGACCCGATCGCGCTAGACGAATGACGGCTCCATCTCGAATCGCAGATTGCTGAACGAGCTTGCCATCCAGATAAGTGCCGTTTGTCCCCAAGTTAATAATTTCCCAAGAAGCTCCCGTGCGCCGTAGCTCAACGTGATGGCGAGAAACGACAGCGCTGTACAAAATAACCTGATTATCAGTAGATCGACCAATACGAACGACAGATTCGTCTGAGAAAGTCCAGACTTGAACAGGAACCTGTCGAACCGGATGCAAAAGAGACAGAGTAATCACACGGATAATGCAGCATCAAGAATGGTGCGATTCAGCAGAGCAGCGTCAGATCCGCCAATTTTCTACTATATCTTATGTCATTTCACTGGCAACCCCAAAAACTGCCTGAAAAGTTAAATTCTAGACCGGACTAGACGTTAAATCGGAACAGCAGCACGTCACCTTCCTGCACCACATATTCTTTGCCCTCACTCCGTACCAGACCTTTCTCTTTGGCGGCACCCATTGAGCCTGTGGTCACTAGATCCTTGTATGCAACCGTTTCAGCGCGAATAAAGCCGCGCTCAAAATCTGTATGAATCACACCTGCTGCCTGGGGAGCCAGCATCCCCGATCGAATTGTCCAGGCACGCGTTTCTTTAGGCCCTGTGGTGAAGTAGGTGCGCAGACCCAAAAGCTCATAGGTGGCTCGAATCAGAGATTTTAGCCCGCCTTCCTCGACTCCCAACGACGAGAGAAAATCTGCCTGATCTTCGGGTGGCAGCTCAACCAGCTCTGCCTCAACTTGCGCCGACACCACAACGACCTGGGCATTGTCCTGAAGGGCGATCGCTCTCACCTGCTCTACCCATTCGTTACCCGTCGCCAGATCGTCTTCAGAAACATTGGCTGCATAGATCACGGGCTTGCGAGTCATCAGCCCCAGCGGCTTCAGCAATAGCTCCTCTTCTTCGCTTAGCTTCACCTGACGAGAAGGCTGACCTAAGTTGAGAACCGCCGCAATTTGCTCTAACGCCGTCAGCTCCACCTGAGCCTCTTTGCTGGTGCGAACCTGCTTACGCGTCCGATCGATCCGCTTCTCGACCTGAGACAGGTCAGCTAACACCAGCTCCAGGTTAATAATCTCAATATCGCGCACCGGATCGATCGATCCAGAGACGTGAATAATGTCATCATCCTCAAAGCAGCGCACCACATGCACGATCGCATCCACTTCTCGAATATTGGCAAGAAACTGGTTGCCCAAGCCCTCGCCTTGGCTAGCACCCTTCACCAAGCCCGCAATATCGACAAACTCGACTCTTGCGGGGACGGTATCTAGCGAGCCAGAGATTTTCACCAGAGCCGCCAGACGCTCATCGGGAACTGCAACAATGCCTACATTTGGCTCGATCGTACAAAAGGGAAAATTTGCTGCCTGGGCTTTGGCATTAGAAACAACGGCATTAAACAGGGTCGATTTGCCAACATTGGGCAATCCCACAATTCCAGCTCTTAGCATGACAAGTTTTTTAGCATGACAAGTGAGTAACAAAGCACTACCTATTCTAAGCGCTAAGCGCTCTGGTGTTTGGCGAATGAAACTTTGCTGAATCACTAATGAATTTTAGATTTTGGATTTTAGATTGAATTCAAAACCTGATGTGCAACTCAAATCAGCCCTCATCCCCGCGTGCCTTCTCCCACAGGCGAAGGCACGCGGGTTTCTCAAAGTCCCTCTTCCGCTCTGGGAGGAGGCTTTAGGGTGAGGGCGATCGGAAAAGTTGCACATCACGTATCCAAAATCCAAAATCAACTCGGCTAGGTCAGAAACAGCGTTTTAATTCCAGCGCTGCTAATTTCTACCGCCAACGCCGCCAGCAGAAATCCTAGGAGCTTTGTAGCGATTTGCGCCCCCTCTTGCCCAATAAAATCTGCAACGCGGTTTGCCTGCCGAAAGATAAACCAGGTGACAATCATGGCTCCAATAATGCCGATCGCCACGCTGAGATGGGCATTAGGAGACTTAGACACCAGCAGCATCACTGTGGTTAGAGTGCCGGGACCAGCCAGCAGCGGCAAAGCCAGAGGCGTAATCGCAATGTCTCGCCCCTGCTCGGTGATCGGTTCATCCAGCTTGCCCCGCAGCATATCTAGCGCAATCAGCAGCAGCAGTAGCCCTCCAGCAATTTGCAGCGAGGCGATGCTGATTTCCAAATAGTCCAGAACAGTCTGTCCGATATAAGAAAAGACAAGCAAAACTGCCGTGGCAACCAGAGTGGCGCGATCGACAATACGATTGCGTTGCTCTATGTCCATTCCTTTAGTCAGTGCCAGCACCACTGGGGCATTGCCTAGGGCATCGGCTAACACAAACACAGCAATGAAAGTGCGAGTTAAAACCGAGATGTCCAATAAGTCCATCAGATACCTGAATGAGAAATGGGGTAAACGCTTCTCTACCCTAGCGTGATTCACAAACCTATGATTTGTAAACCAATAGAGTCGTGACTTCCGTACTGATTAAAGAGCCTGAGTAAATTAGGCTATCTTGCTTGACAATAGTCCTTATGACATAAAATTCATGATAACTTCACAAAAAATTATTAAAAGAGGTAAACTTGTCGAGGTAAAGCGCAGACGAGCGCAAAACAAGGAGGG
>CASBQM010000646.1 GCA_949127645.1 Synechococcales cyanobacterium PMM_0036 | reverse complement strand
TCGTTGCACTCACCGGATCATCCAGATTCAGAGCGTAATCGGTTAACTTGCGGGAATCGATAACCAATCGAGAAGCAACATCTCCCAGTTTCATCCCAGCATCCCCTTCAGCTCCTTTGTCCCCTGCTGGATCTTAGTTTCCAACTCATCCAGGGTTGCCAAAATCTTCTGGGGCGGCACATGATTCACCTCTTCATGCACCACTTCCTTATAGCGGTTCAGGCTCAAGTCATACCCGTTCCCAGCAATCTCAGACTTCGGGACACAAAAACTCTGCGCCGTGCGGGGTCGCTCCCGTTCGCTGCCCTCCCGTTGCCCCCATCGCACCAACACATCCGGCAGATTGTTCTTCGCGTGTTCCTCATCCACCAGTTCCAGCTTCGGCACTGCGCCCAGCTTCTCCTCTGACAACAACGGCTGACGCTTATCATCCAGGCTCCAGCCATCTGCCTCCACCTCATAAAACCAAACCTGATCCGTCCCGCCTGAATTGGTTTTAGTAAAGAGCAGAATCGCCGTAGACACCCCCGCATAAGGCTCAAACACCCCACCCGGCAGCTTAATCACCGCATCCAGTTTTTGATCTTCCACCAAAATCTTCCGCAGCTCCTTGTGCGCCTTCGAGGAACCAAACATTACCCTATCCGGCACAATCACTGCTGCCCGTCCACCTAGCTTCAGCAGCCGCAGAAACAACGCCAGAAACAGCAGTTCCGTCTTTTTAGTTTTGACGATCTGTTGTAGATCCTTCGCCGTATTCTCATAGTCCAGCGATCCCGCAAACGGCGGATTTGCCAGCACTAACGTATACTTCTCATCTTCCCCGGCATGATCTTGCGCCAGCGAGTCTCGATAGATCACATCTGGGTTATCCACCCCATGCAGCAACATATTCATACTGCCAATTCGCAGCATCGTGCCGTCAAAGTCGAAGCCGTGAAACATCCCATGATGGAAGTGTTCCTTTAACTTGGCATCCCGAAAAATCTCTGGATGGTGCGATCGCAGAAACTCCCCCGCTGCCACCAAAAAGCCACAGGTGCCACTTGCCGGATCGCAAATCACATCCTTCGGAGTCGGTGCCGTCATCTCCACCATTAGTTGAATAATGTGGCGTGGCGTGCGGAACTGCCCATTTTGCCCAGCGCTGGCAATCTTGCCAAGCATATATTCATAGAGATCGCCTTTCGTATCGCGATCGTCCATCGGCACAGGGTCAATCAGATCGACCACCTTCGCCAGCAGCGCCGGAGTCGGAATCGTAAAACGGGCATCCCTCATATGGTGGGCATAAGTCGAGCCGTCACCATAGGTGCTGAGGAACTCCGTTCGCAAAAACGGAAACATATGTTCACTAACAACTTCAAACATTTCCCGCGCTTCCATATGCTTAAAGCGCGACCAACGCAGTTGATTGTAAGGTCGCTTCCTAGAGTCGTCGCCCTCCGGAAACACTCGCCGCTCCATTGGGCGCTTGAGACTATTCGCCTTGTTTTTCTCCAGCGTGTGCAGATCATCTAACCGGCGCAAAAACAGCAAATAGGTAATCTGCTCAATCACCTCCAACGGGTTCGCAATGCCCCCGGACCAGAAGGCATTCCAAATTGCATCAATTTGCGATCGAATTTCACCAGTTAGCATCTGTTTCCTTTTGCTTTAGGCTGATTGAGCTACATATTTGAAGACCGTCTAATAGAACAATTGTATCCGGTCAGGATCAAGAAATCGCTGAGGGCTCTATTGCCAAGAAAAACGGTGGAAGCACTCATTCTAAGCTGCTTCCTGAAAGCGGTCGCAGGTGAAATCCTAACTTACCCTTCCGATCACCAAACCTTGTGTGTATGTTCGCTATCGTTTCGAGCTTTTCTGCCTGTGGGTATGCACACAAAATTGGAGGATGTCCAAATTAGAACACTTAAAGCCACAAAACTCTTGCCTAGATGACTCTTGGACATCTAAGCTATGACGCTAGATCACAAATTGACTAAGCGATCGCCCTTTGGAACACCTCAAGTGGAACATTGCCCTCACCCAATCCCTTTCCTCTAGAGTCTGACTCGCGCACCACATCTGCCGCACATCCGCCAGAGCCTCGACCGTCAGCCAATCCTCCTCTCCATCGCCATTCTCAGGAAACCGACAGGTCGGATCGCCCCCCTGATTGGGAGTAGTTAGAAACCGGGATGATCCAGCCTCAGACTTCCGTTCTAGCCCCGCATCAGAATCCTCACGGAGCACCGCTCGCTTCATCTGTCTCCGCTTCAGAATCTCTGACACTACCTGCCAATGCGCCCCATCTAGCCTGTAAACCCGCAGCTTCTCACCCAAGTGCCTCTCCACAGATCGCGACCAGCGGCAAAAGCTCACCTTCATCCCCATCTGCAACAGCAACTGATGAATAATCTGCACATCACTCACCCTGGCGCTGATCGTGAAATTCAACGCCACCTTGATCTGCGGCGCTAATGCCCTGGCTCTCGCGGCATAGCCCTCCAAGTCATGCTTCGTCTACTCCCAGCCGTTCTGGATCTGCGCAATCAGATCATCAAACCCCAACCTCTGCCGCAGCCGTCGGCGCAACTCAACGTGAGCCAGATCCCAAGGACAATAGCCCTGCTGCCACTGCGCCTGCTTCTCCACCGCCTTAACCGTCCGCTCGATCGCCATCTGGGGAAATAGCTGCGCCTCCAGACTCAGAATCTCAGCTCGCCGTCTGCCCTCCCTATCCCAGAGAATATTCTCAACCGTCAGCCCCTCCAGACCATAAAACTCCTTCAGATAAAACTTAGAGATTGCCAAGCCCTCTTGTGGGGTTGTACTCTCCTTGTTCTCCAGCAACAGCACCTCTGCAAAGGTCAAATCTGCCGCAGCGACGATCGCTTCTGCATTCATCTCCCGGTTCTCCTGGGTGGTTTGCTGCAATAACAGCTTCATCGCAGGGTTACTCTGCGCCTCCTCCAGTGCGACCTGATGCCCCTCATATCTCAACCGCACTTGCAAAGCATCCCGCAGGTGATACATCGAGAAGTTCTGAGCCGCGCTGATGCGGGCATACAGATTCACATGGGGGTCACTCTGCCAGTCATAAGAAACGATCGCCCCAGCAATGTCTTCCCGCAAGCTGGATCGCACCAGGCTAATGGTGGTGCTAGTCAGATCTTGGAGATGTCGCTTCAGCTCCAGGGCATTGGTCGAGCGAGATACCTTGGAGAAATTAGAGCCCGCTTTAGCACACCAGATCACCCGCTCTACCGGTTCTCTGACTCGTCCCAGCGCCTGCGCCATATCGGCATCGGTGGAGCTAACTCCCGTGAAGAGGCCATAGACGCGGCTGATCTTCCCTTGGGCTTCAATACTGACCCCAGTTGCCACCGAAGGAGAGCAGATGATCACGTCATACTCCTCTCGCTCCAGCACGCGATCGGGGGACTGCATGAACGCTCGCTCTAACTCCCCGCTGGAAGTCTCTGAGTTGATCAACAAGACCCGCAGCTCAGGGGACTGCTGGAGCAGCAACCGAGCGATCGCCTTACTCATCGCTTTAGAGTCTGTGACGACAAAGGGCGCTTGTCCTGGATCAACTCTCGCCATATGGTCGAGCAGATCCGCCACGATGGCAGAGCGATCGGCACACTCGATCAGTCGAGCCTGGTAGCCGTCTGCTTGGTAATCATTACGGACCAAGAAAATAGCCTGATCTTCACCGCGTAACTCCTTGATGTAGTGAATCGAAGCATCGTCTAGATCCGCATCGGCAATGATGACTTGCTTTGCCGCTGCCACGAGCTGCCGTAGTCGAGCCAACAGAGCCGGACGCTTACCGTCCTTGGCGCAGGTGCTGGAGGTCAGCAGATGCCGCAAGACCTGCACCACCTCATCGAGCACCAACACACAGCCGGTGAACTGAGCTGGATTGATCGCCAGCAGGGCATCGACACAGAAGCCCACACGGAGGGTATACCCCGCCCCGGTGATGAACTGCCCCTTCACCTTATCGAGATCGCCTCGATACTCTAGCTGCAAGCGAGCCGCGAGATTCCGCATCAGCGCCACCCGATGCCCTGCGGCTAACACCCGCTCCTGTCCTTGAAGAGTCTGAGCAATCAGCTTTGTCTTACCGGTGCCCTTGCCACTGGCAATCGCCAGGATGTCCCGATCGGGCAGGTGGGTTAAATCGAGTTGGGAGAGGTCTTGGGCATTCAGCC
>CASBQM010000645.1 GCA_949127645.1 Synechococcales cyanobacterium PMM_0036 | reverse complement strand
GCGCCTTGTTCGGGTTTGGGAACGCTGCACCGCCATGCGGATGCCCGCTGGCGACAGACTCCCGAAACGGTGCGGGAACTTTCGCATCTACAAATGGAACTATTAACCCATGCAGCAACTTGGGTTAAACCGGGAGGCACGTTGGTCTATGCTACCTGCACCCTGCATCCGGCGGAAAACGAGGCGATCGTCCAGGCTTTTCTGGAGAAAAATGCTTCTGCTAATCAGCTCGGTCAAAAGGAAGTCTGGAAAATCGATCCGCCAGAGTCAGATCATCCGGCTTTCGCGTTTGTCACTCCGCAGGGCTGGCTCAAAGTATTGCCCCATCAGGAAAACATGGATGGATTCTTTATGGTGCGAATGCGGCGATCGATGTAAGTTCAAATAGTTTTTTAAAGATTTGGTGAACTTGCTATTCTGTTGAGTTAAGTTAGTATCAAGAAAAGCGCGATTAAACCTTTACGTGAATGATGAGTACGCGAGTGAAAACTATGCAAATGGTAAGAGTCCCCAGAGAAATCCTTCGGAACCTCGCTGAAGCTGTCTACGCTCAGTCAAAGTCTGATGAAGACTTAAGCAAAGCCTTGGAGTCTCTTCGTCAGCTTCCTGAAACGACGATCGGCTATGAAGTTGCCCGTTTTGTGGATACTCGCCGTGCCATGTCTCTGCCCGCTCTTCGAGTAAGCTAAACGCTCCGCCGTTTGTTAGCTCAAAGCGATTGAGCCATTGCGATTTGAGCCAATAATAGCTTTGAATGAAGTCTAACAGCAACCTAATCTACAGCTCTAGACTGCGATCGCTGATGCAAGCTTCAGGTGTTGCTAGTTTTAAGGCTTTGGGTAGAGTTGCACAAGTTTCAGATTGGCAGATCAAGCAGTTGCGCCAAGGTCAAGCCGACCGAATGTGCATAGGTACTTTGCACAGGCTGAGTCAGGCTCTCAGCATTTCCTTGAACAAACTCTTAGAAGATTTTTCAGACCTGCGTAATGGTTCTGAGAGTGTTTTCCCGGATATCGCTTTATGTAAAGGAGCTTCAAGCTCTGATATTCTGCATCTACAGCAGGAGTACGATCGTCTGCGGCTTGAGATACAGCAACAGCGAGAAACTTTGCAGCAAGAATTTCAGCAAAATTGTTTGCGATCGCTAGAGTCTTGGTTAATCCAATTTCCAACTTTAGTCTACGCTGCCCAGCAAAATCCTCAATTTCCTGCCAAGAACTTTCTGCCCTTCATACGTCCATTGGAGCAGTTGCTGCAAGAGTGGGGCGTGGAGGCGATCGCTCCTGTGGGTGCGGAAATTCCTTACGATCCTCATGCTCATCAGCTTTTAGAGAGCCAAGCTGAGCCGGGAGATTTGGTCAAGGTTCGCTACACCGGATACTGTCAGGGCGATAAGCTGCTATACCGCGCTAAGGTCAGCCGTGTTATGCCAGACAAATCAAATGGCAGAGTCTAATATCATTTTAACTTTTAGACTTTTGCCCGCGAGACCAATTAAAGTTACAATCTGTAACCGGACGCACAGTTAAACATGAGGGATTAAATCTATGTCTTTAAAAGAAGGCGCAATGGCTCCTAGCTTTACCGTTAAAGATACTAATGGCAACACTGTTTCCCTGTCCGACCACGCAGGTAAAACGGTAGTCCTGTACTTTTATCCCAAAGATGATACTCCCGGTTGCACCAAGGAAGCTTGCAGTTTCCGCGATAACTATGCGGCATACCAGGGCAAAGATATTGTGGTGTACGGAGTCAGCATGGACAGTGAAGCCTCACACCAGGCGTTTACCGAAAAATTTAATTTGCCCTTTCCTCTCTTGGCAGATGTAGACTCTGTACTCACACAATCCTATGACGTAGCGGGTGGCGGCTATGCCAAGCGAGTCACCTATGTGATTGATGGTGAGGGAAAAATTGCCAAAGTCTATGACAGCGTTAAGACTGACACCCACGCGACCGATATTCTGGCAGATTTGGGCATTGCTTAATTAGATATTCTCCCTCATCGCCTAATCTCTTCTCCCCGCGTGGGAGAGAGGTTGAGGTGAGGGCAGTTTGGATTTTATCAGTCAACCAGCATTTTGACCCAAATTCCCATTATTGATTTTGCGCTCTTTACTCAAGGGACTGCGGCTGACAAACGGCAAGTTGTTGAGCAGATTTATGATGCTTGTCACAAGATTGGGTTTATGTATCTGCGCAACTCCGGCATCTCAAAACCATTGCTCGATCGCCTCTTTACTCAGTCTCAGCAGTTTTTTGATCTGCCTGTTGCTCTCAAAGAACGGGTGGCGCGATCGCCTCAGACCAACTGCGGCTATGTGGGATTTCAAAAAGAGCGTCTGGATGCTGCCAAACCCTGGGATTTAAAAGAAGCGTTTAACGTGGGCATTCACGCCGCTTGGCCTGCTCAGCCGGAGGCATTTGAAGCGATCGTTTCAGAATTTTATCAGCGTTGTACGACAGAGGTGGCTCCTAACATATTGCGAGCTTTTGCGATCGCCCTCCGCCTACCTGAAACATTCTTTGACAATAAGCATGGTCAGAATTATGTGCTGCGAATGCTCCACTATCCTCCTATCCGCCAAACACCTGAGCCGGGGCAACTCCGAGCCGGAGAACATACAGACTATGGCAGTATCACGCTGCTTTTCCAAGATGAGATCGGCGGCTTAGAGGTTCGCACTCGCCAGGGTGAGTGGATTGCGGTGCCTCATCTCTCAGATGTGCTGTTGGTGAATGTGGGTGACGCGATGCAGCGCTGGACGAACGATATTTTGTGTTCGACACCGCACCGAGTCGTTGTGCCCGATCGGACGGCTCAGCGATCGCGCTATTCTGTGGCACTCTTCTGTGATCCCAATCCAGAGGTTGAAATTGCTTGCCTGGATAGCTGTCAAAGTGCCGATCGTCCCTCTCGCTATCCGCCTATTCTGACCCAATATTATTTAGAGAGTCGGTTCGCAGAAACCTACTGATCTCTATTGCTGTTGTAAATTGCGGCTCTCGATTGCCAGTAAACTAGGCTTGTGCCGAATTTGCTTTGACAAACGCCGATCGCCATGAGTGAAATTTTATCCGGAATTTTCGGGTCTATGGTTTTGGGGTTAGTGGCTACCGGAACTGACCTGCTTTGGATACCGATAGGGATATTTGTAGCCGCGATCGCCTATCTGCTTGGCTCTATTCCGACGGGCTACTGGTTAGGTAAGCTTCTCAAAGGCATTGACATTCGAGAGCATGGGTCTAAGTCTACGGGGGCAACCAACGTATTGCGAACCTTGGGCAAAACCCCGGCATTGATAGTGCTGCTAGTCGATTTGCTGAAGGGAGTTGCTGCTCTAGCCTTTACCCGCTGGTTTTATGGACTGGCGATCGCCTCTGCTATTCCTCCAGCCGTTGATCCACAAACTTGGATCACTTGGGCTATCCCTCTAGCAGCGCTGATGGCGGTTTTAGGGCATAGCAAATCAGTCTGGATCAATTTCACAGGCGGAAAATCTGCCGCTACTGGTCTAGGGGCGCTCTTTGGCATGGTCTGGCAGGTGGGGTTAGGAGGCGCGATCGTCTTTGGTCTGGCTCTAGCGATGTTCCGCATTGTTTCCCTTAGCTCGATCGCCACAGTGATCGCCGCCATGGTCTTGATGGTGGTGTGGCAGCAGCCGTTCGCCTTTCAGGTGGCAACGATCGCGGGTGGACTGTACGTTATCTGGTGCCATCGTGCCAATATCAAGCGCCTCCTGGCAGGAACAGAGCCGCGAATTGGACAAAAAACTTAGGTTGCCTACCTTAGTTAACTGGCTCAGCTTCCCTTCTCCCACGCGGAGAGAAGCGGAGCTGAGGGGGCGGATCGGTCAGTCAAACAGGTATAGCACTACTCAGAAGGTTCAGACTTCGGAGACTTTGTGGATTTACGAGCCGTTGTCGAGTTAGTGCTAGTCGTTGATTTTGTAGTCTTCGTTGATTTAGCTGCCGTCTTCGTGGTTTTCTTAGCGGTCGTCGATTTGGTGGTGCCTGTAGCTTTGGTTGCACCTGTAGACTTGGTGGTGCCTGTAGATTTAGTGGTCGATCGCCCCCCTTTCTTTTTCGTACCCGCCTTCTCGATTAAAGCCTGTACCGCCACATCCATTGCAATATTCTCGATCGTTTCGCCCTCAGGTAGCGAGGCATTCACCTTGCCGTGCTTAATGTAGGCTCCGTAAGGACCGTCATAGATGTTGACAGGTTCGCCATCTTCAGGATGTGCGCCCAACTCGCGCAGCGGTGTCGTCGATTTACTCCGTCGTCCGGCTTTGGGTTCGTTGAGCAATTCCAATGCGCGCTCTAGAGTGACGGTCAAAACATCATCCTCTTTTTTGAGCGATCGATAGTCTTTCCCCTCTTTGCCTTGGTCATGCACCACATAAGGTCCAAATCGCCCCAGATTTGCCTGAACTTTTGCCCCTGTATCAGGATGTGCACCTAGCAGACGCGGCAAAGCCAAAAGATTTACCGCCATTTCTAGCGTCACATCCTGTGGATTTACGCCTTTGGGTAGCGATGCGCGTTTTGGCTTAGGATTCGTCTCGCTTTCGTCGCCCAACCGTACGTAAGGTCCATACGGTCCGATCATCTGATAAATCGTTTCGCCCGTTTCTGGATGAAATCCAATCTTGTCAGGACCTTCGGTCTTTTGCCGCAGCAGGGTTTGCACCTGTTCAGGGTTCAGATCAGCAGGAGTCAGATCGAGCGGGATATTGGCTTTCACCACGCCTTCTTCGCCATCTATTTCCAGATAGGCTCCGTAACGTCCGATACGAACTTTTGCAGGCAGACCTTCTAGAACGATCTTTCGGGCTTCATTGGGATCGATCTGGCTATCTTGCTGCTTTACCTGCGTGTCAAGCCCAGTCTCGCCCAGGTAAAACTTCTGCAAGTAAGGCAACCACTCTGCCTCACCTGTAGAAATTTCGTCCAGGGTTTGCTCCATGCGCGCCGTAAAGCTAGGGTCTACGAGGTCGGGAAAATAGGTTTCGAGCAGCGCCGTCACCGCAAACGCCGTGAAGGTAGGCACCAGGCT
This sequence comes from Synechococcales cyanobacterium PMM_0036, assembly GCA_949127645.1. Taxonomy (GTDB): domain Bacteria; phylum Cyanobacteriota; class Cyanobacteriia; order Elainellales; family Elainellaceae; genus Drouetiella. The sequence continues at coordinate 620 of CASBQM010000645.1, read as the reverse complement.
ATTGTTGGTCATCTGGGCATAGCCGCGATCGATAATCGTCCCGATAATGCTGGCATAGGTGCTAGGGCGACCAATGCCCTCGCTTTCCAGAGTTTTGACCAACGAGGCTTCGGTGTAGCGGGCAGGAGGCTGGGTTTCGTGATCGATCGCCTCCAGTGCCCGACACTCAGGATGATCTCCAACTTGTAAGTTGGGCAAAATCACTTCCTGATCTTCGATCGCCGCATCAGGATCATCTGAACCTTCGACGTAAGCCCGAAAGAATCCTGCGAAGTCAATCCGCTTGCCCGTGGCGCGAAATCCAGCATCCTCTGCCTGAATCTGCACGGTGATGTTGGTCTGACGTGCTTCTGCCATTTGGGTGGCAACAGTGCGTTTCCAGATCAAGTCATATAGACGCAGTTCCCGATCCTTTAGCCCGGTCTGCTGAGGCGTGCGGAAGGTGCCCCCTGCCGGACGGATAGCCTCATGGGCTTCCTGTGCGCCCTTGCTCTTGGTGGAATACCGGCGTGGCTCAGGGCTGAGGTAGGCAGAGCCATACATTTGCTCAACGCATTCTCTTGCTGCACCGATCGCCTGTTGCGACAAACTCACAGAATCCGTCCGCATATAGGTAATGT
>CASBQM010000644.1 GCA_949127645.1 Synechococcales cyanobacterium PMM_0036 | reverse complement strand
GGCCTGGGGATGTTCAACCCGAAAGCCAATGGAAAAGGGTTTGGCTTCGATATAAACTCCGCGATCGAATAGCATTTGGAAGGTATCTCTGGCACTGTGCCCGACTGCCAGCACAACGTAATCACTGCGAATGTACTCTCCGCTGGCAAGCGTCACGCCCCGAACTTGCCCATTCTCAATGTCTAAGTCTTCCACCCGGCTCTGAAAGCGAATTTCGCCGCCCAGAGAGGCGATCGTATTGCGAATATTCTCAACAATTTTCACCAGCTTAAAGGTGCCAATATGGGGCTTGTTGATGTATAGAATTTCGGGAGAAGCTCCGGCATTAACAAGTTCGTTCAGCACCTTGCGTCCGTAGTGCTGAGCATCTTTCACCTGGCTATAAAGTTTGCCGTCTGAAAAGGTGCCCGCACCACCTTCCCCAAACTGCGCGTTCGATTCAGGGTTCAACCCTTTTTTCCGCCAAAATCCGAAAGTGTCGGCAGTCCGTTCTTTTACTGCCTTACCGCGTTCTAAAATGATGGGGCGAAAACCCATTTGCGCCAGCATCAGACCTGCGAACATCCCGCACGGACCTGTGCCAATGACGATCGGGCGCATGGCGTTCATGGTATTACTCGTAGCATCACTAGGGGCTTGCGCCACAAAGCGGTAGCTCATATTGGGCGTAGCGACCACATGGGGATCTTTCTTAAGCCGCAGAAGAAGCTGCTTTTCCTGAGTCGTTTCTACATCTAGAATATAAACTAGGGTAATGTCCTGTCGCTTCCGAGCATCGTAGCTACGCTTGAAAATTGAGTAGCGAATCAGCGCTTCTGGAGCAATTTGCAGCTTCTTGAGAATGGCAGATTCGATCGCCCCTTCAGGATGATCCAGCGGCAGCTTTATTTCAGTGAGTCTCAACATAGCAAAGTCTAGGCATGGCGCTAATCATTCTAGAACAATTTCCGCTCTAGCAGCCCGTCTTGCCCCTGCTCATGCTCTTCGTATAGCTTGCGGTAAGCCAAAAGTATAGCTTGCGGTAAGCCAAGATCATTGCATCTAAGGCGACTATCAGCTTGTGATTTGTGCCGATCGCCGGCGGTATCTGTGTTTTCACGATCGCCTCATCTTTACGGAGCAGCTTGCGTCCAAACTGATGCATACTGCGATCGAATAATCGTAACTTGAAGAAGTTTTGCAAAACGATCGACTTGGTAACGGTCACAGTCTTAGAGACAGGAATAGGCGCAAATTACGCGAGTTCTGGGATGTCGAGAGGCTGACTTTTAGGAAGACCGCTGCTAAATAGCCAAATAAGGGCAGACGAAAGAGTGCTGTCTAGACTCAAACTAATCTCACATCAAATGGGTGTCGAAAGTGGTAGGCTCTATATAGATAGCTGTGTGTACGGACTTACATATGAATTTTGGTTTATCGAAATTGGGAGGACGCTTTTTAATGAAACAATTCTTTGGCAAATTCTTGGGTACGGTGATGGCGATCGCCCTAGCGATGGGCTGTTTGGGAGGGCTAATGGCTCAACCCGCAAATGCAGCAGGATTTAGCGTTCTTAGCTTCAACACTTCATCTCTTGTCTTAGCTGAAGCGCGAAACAGCGCTGATGACAAGCTAGCAACTGACTTTGGCAAAAAAATTGACCTGAATAATACGAATGTCCGGGCTTTTACCCAATACCCCGGTATGTATCCCAGCATTGCTAAGGAGATCATCAAGTACGCGCCTTTTGATACCGTCGATGACGTGCTGAAGATTCCTGGCTTAACCGATCGCCAAAAGGATATTTTGACCAAAAATCTTGACAAACTAACGGTTTCTGCACCAGAAGCTACGTTTGTAGAGGGTGCCGATCGCTACAATAATGGTATCTACCGCTAATTGCCTTCTAAACTGGCTTTCGGTTTAAGGTTGGTTTCAAATTCTTAGAGCTGTTCTCAAAAATTGCCCCTAGCCTGCGTGTTGAGCTTCCGATCGTTTCGGTAGCCAAGCTCACGGTTCTGTAGGGGCAATTTTTTGCATTTCTTAAAGCTCTGCATTTTCAAATCTCTCTCGAAAATCTCTCAAAACTCTGTCACTATAGGTCGAATACCGTGCCCGATCGCGCTGCAACTGCCTTATCTGATGCCGATCTCTCTTCCAATCCCTTTGATGTATTGATTGTCGGCGGGGGAGCCGCCGGACTCTATGCAGCACTTTGTTTGCCTGATCACATTCAGGTGGGGCTGATTACCAAAGATACTCTGGCGCTCTCGGCAAGCGACTGGGCACAGGGCGGCATTGCGGCAGCGATCGCTCCAGATGATTCTCCGCAGCTCCACATTGCAGACACTCTCAAAGCCGGAGTAGGGCTATGTGAGCCGGAAGCCGTAGCGCTGCTAGTAGAAAAAGCCCCAGAATGTGTGCGGTCACTGGTGGAAATGGGCGTAGGCTTCGATCGACAGGGAGACGCACTGGCAATGACTCTGGAGGCGGCACACTCGCGGCGACGGGTGCTACACGCGGCTGACACCACCGGACGCGCCATGGTGACAACGCTGACGGCACAGGTTTTGAGCCGCAAAAATATTCGGGTGATTCCCCAGAGTTTTGTGCTGGATTTGTGGATGGAGAAGGGTCGCTGTCAGGGCGTGCGGCTGTTTTATCTGGGATCGCAGGGGCAGCAAATCATCTGGCTTCAGACGGGAGCCGTACTGCTGGCGACGGGCGGCGGCGGACAAGTCTTTGCCCAAACCACCAATCCCGATGTCAGCACGGGCGACGGCGTGGCAATGGCATGGCGATCGGGCGCACAGCTCCGCGATCTGGAATTTATGCAGTTTCACCCGACTGCGCTAACGGTTCCAGGCGCACCGCGATTTCTAATTAGCGAAGCCGTCCGGGGCGAGGGAGCGCATTTGATTGATGACAAGGGCGATCGCTTTGCCTTTAAGTATCATCCTGCGGGGGAGCTTGCGCCCAGAGATGTAGTCAGCCGTGCCATTTTTAGCCATCTGCAAAGTCTTAGCCATCAACAGAGTCTTAGCCATCAACAGAGTTTTAGCTATCAACAGAGTTTTAGCTATCAACAGAGCGCAGCCGATCCGGCATCGGCTCACGTCTGGCTAGATTTACGATCGATCGCCCCAGACCAAGTTCACCATCGTTTCCCCAATATCATTCAGGTCTGCCAACGGTGGGGAGTAGATGTGTTTCAGCAGCCGATCCCGGTTGCCCCAGCGGCGCATTACTGGATGGGAGGCATCACCACAGATACGCTATGCCGCACCAGCATTCCAGGGCTGTATGCGATCGGCGAAACTGCCAGTACGGGAGTGCATGGGGCAAATCGACTGGCTAGCAATTCATTGCTAGAGTGTCTGGTGTTTGGGTCACAGTTGGCGAGGCTAGAGCTACCAGAGTGGCGATCGGCAAGTCTTGTTCATGATGCCGCACCCGTGATTCAGAACTTGTCGCAGGAGAACTTGTCGCAGGAGAGCTTGTCGCAGGAGAGCTTGTCGCAGGAGAACTTGTCGCAGGAGAACTTGTCGCAGGAATGGCAAGACTCAGAGGCTCAAATTCGCTACTGGCGACAGCAAGTGCCTCGCCTGATGTGGCAGAGTGCAGGGATTTGTCGAGAGCAGAAAACTTTGGAGGGGGCGATCGCCCAAGTACAGCTTTGGCAACAGGAATTTGCGGCTTTGCCTATAAGTCAGGCTTTGCTGGAGGGGCGATCTTCTCAAGCTTCATCTCACCCATCGCCTCAAGTTTTACAGCTCAACTTGCCCGACCCGATTGCCACATTTCGCGCTTGGGCAGAGACTCGCAATCTGCTGGATATTGCCTCTCTCATGCTCAAAAGTGCTGCCTTTCGCCAAGAAAGCCGGGGCGGACATTATCGAATTGATTACCCCAACACTGAGCCGGATTGGCAGGTGCATACGATCGTGGAGGGCGATCGCATTCAGCAATCTGCATCCCTATAGGATCGCTTCTTGTATGTAGTCTTCCTTAAGAGTTAACCATGAAACCATTTTTAATAACGGTTGCAATTTCAATCGGCGTTACGCTAAATCTAATCAGCTTATTTCTCGTTGCCTACTTTGGAGAATTTCCCCTACCCGTTAGCAGCACTCAATTTCATACCGACTGGCACTTCAAATCTTTAGTAACGCAGGGTGATCAGATCATTGGAGGTGGATATTCTTTTGCAGAAGCAAGAGATGTGTGGATTCGGATTCGGCTGAGTCATGAACCGGATCTAGATTCAGACCCTACCGGGGAGGCTTGCTCACCAGAGACGTTAGAAAAAATTAGGGCTTGGTTCTTAGAACAAGCGGCTTCCCCTCAAAAAATCTTTGGAGTTGTGACCCTTTCAGAAGGATCTCAAGTTGATAAAACCGTACTAAACGATATCGCAAATCTCCGCTGTAAGTCTCCAGAGCGTAGCGCTCCCATCATTCAGCGATTGGGTGAATTTCCACAAGGCTGTTCTTCCCCCTGGATCTTGTATCATCAACCTAGCCACTTCTATTACGAGCGATCGTCTTGCTCTAACTAAAAGATTTGCCCCGGTAAGCCGAGTCGGGTGACTAGAAATTCTGACATTTTTGGCTGTATCACAAACGATCTTTCTGTACGTTTCCCCAGTGCAGCTCCGTCGGAGGATGAAAGCGAGGATGGAGCAATGATTCGACCGGACGAGCGCCCCATAAATGCTGCTGCACGATCGTCTGGACATCACTCGGCTGAATCCGGCAATACCAGAAATTATCAGGCATGATGCGTACCGTGGTTCCTGATGCACACTGCCCCATGCACTCGCTGCCGCTGGCAAATACGCCATGAGGGACGATCGCCTGAAATGCCGCCAGCACCTCAGCCGAGCTGTTGCGGAGACAGGAGCGATGCTGACATACCAGAACGCATCGCCGCTGGGGCTGCTGCGGGAACTGAGAATCGGTCATGCCATTAGCCAAGGCTAAGCACGCGATTGACTAAACTAGAGACAGATTTTTTGAGCTGTCGCCGCTGCCGCCAGCGGAGGAAAGCTTCTTCATAGTCTTCACCGTCTAGCCTGAGGGTCTTCCAGGCATCAAGCGCCATACCCAAGCCCCAAAATAGGCAAATATAGGCTATGAAGCCAATCCCCCAGCCGTTGAGGAAATTCACGGTCAGCAAAAAACCGTTAACGATCGCAAATTTGGCGACACGCTGCTGAAAGCGATGCCGTC
>CASBQM010000643.1 GCA_949127645.1 Synechococcales cyanobacterium PMM_0036 | reverse complement strand
GCCCAGTACGGGGATGCAGAAGCCGCAGCAGAATAGCAGTCAGGCTTAGGGCGGCGATCGCACAAACTACGACCCCGACAAAACTCGCCCCCACCCTCAAGCCATCCATCATCCAAAAATTGACGGGAATAATCAGCAGCGTGGCAAGCTGCAACATCCGCGAAGTGAGGCGTAAGCGGTTCTGCCGAGCTGTCCACAGACTCGCTACCGCAAAGGCGATCGTGTAAGCAAACAAAATGCCATATTGCCCGATCGCCGAAAAGTTTTGCCACTGGGTTGCCGCCAACACGCCGGAAGAGACGACTACCATAAACACGCCCAAAATCAGCAGCCAGATGATACTGACTTCTGCCATAAAGGAGCGGAGCGATCGGGTGAAGCGGCTAGGAGCAGATGAAGCTGGGATAGGCGGAGGGGAAGGTGCGGGACGATGGCTAGCATCGGCAAAATCTTCGGCAAAATCTTCGGCAAAATCTTCGGCAAAATCTTCGGCAAAACCTGAGGGAACTGCTCCGACAGGCTCTAAAAGGCTTGCAGAAGAGGCAATGGTTTTCTCGACGATAGGCTCTACGATCGCCCTATAAGCCACCGGACAAACCAGATATTCCTGGCAAAACTCTACGACTTGCCCATTAGACAATAGAGACAGATGTACCCACGATTCCAGTCCAGCCAGCAACTCTGAGTGGCTTAGCTGCTCCGGAGTCAGCCGTAGAATGGCGGAGCGATCGCTTGGGGAATCCATAGACTTGCGGCGGTGAAGCCCGACGGTGAAGAATGTGTTCAGTCTAGTCTTCCCAATCTCGCCCTCACGAAGATGCCTTGCCAGAAGTCATAGGTGTCATAACCTGATTGACTGACAATAACTTAAACCACCCTCGCCCCGACCCAGAGTAGGAGGCAGGGCTGATTTATTAAGGGGGATTTAGCAATAATCCTTCCTGCCCTAGAGGCGCAACCAGCACCTTATCTACTCGGTTGCCGTCCATATCCATCACCTCAAAACGGAAGCCTCCCCAGGCGAAATGATCAGACGATCGCGGAATATGCCCAAGCTGCATAATCATAAAACCCGCAATGGTTTGGTAGTTGCCGCGATCTTCTCCGGGTAGCTCATCTGCGTTAATTAGCGCTTTCAATTCGTCGCTAGACAACATACCATCTACTAGCCAGGAGCCGTCTTCGCGGCGGATGATGCTGGACTCCTGCGGATCGTCAGCAAAGGGAACATCTCCAATAATCACCTCCATCACATCATTCAGGGTGACAAGCCCCTGAATCACGCCATATTCATCTACCGGAAGGGCAATATGCGTTCCCGATTGCTTAAACAATTCCAGCACTCTCAAGGCGTGGGTACTTTCCGGAATCAGCAGAGGCGGGCGAAGTAAGGTAACTAGGTCAATCGGCTGTTCAGAAAGGCTCTGCGCCAAAATATCGGCAACATGGGCAATGCCCATAACGTTATCCAACGCATCTTGGCAGACCGGAATGCGGCTATGACGACACTCGATCATTTTCTGGCGGATGACCTCAGCCGAGTCATTTAGATCAATCCAAATAATGTCAGGGCGGGGAGTCATCAAGTCATTTACCTGCTGATCGCCTAGATGAAACACCCGCTCTACCATATCCTGTTCGGCGGCGGCAAACATACCTGCCTCTGCTCCTTGGCGGACTAAAACTTTGATTTCTTCCTCCGTCACCGAAGGTTCTTCAGAAGGCGCATTTGCCCGAAGCAATTTTAGAACAAGCTCGGTAGAGAGGCTAAGCAGGTAGACGATCGGCGAGGCAACTTTGGCGACCACCTGCATGGGAGCCGCCACGAGCGCCGCAATTTTTTCCGGGTTATTCAGCGCTAGACGCTTAGGAACCAACTCACCGATGATCAGCGACAGGTAGGTAATGATCAGCACAACGAGGGTGAGGGCGATCGCCTCACTAGACTTCTCTAGAGCCGGAATCATGGCAATGTAAACCGCTAAATGCTCAGAGAACGATGCACCGCCAAATACCCCAGTCAGCGTGCCGATCAGCGTAATGCCTACCTGAACCGTAGACAGAAAATTGTTGGGTGAGTTCGCCAGCTTCAGCGCCGCTCTTGCCCCAGCCTTTCCCTGCTCGGCCTGCTCCTGGAGGCGGGCTTTCCGGGCTGAAACGATCGCCATCTCAGACATTGAGAAAATACCGTTGGCAACTACCAGCAGAACGAGACCCAAAATCTCAAAAGTCATTGCGTCCTTCTATGAAACGATAGTGCCGCTCTAAACTGTGCGTCATCTAGATTGAATTACCATGAAACAGCCAGCTCGTGAACGCATATTTTTGACCTTTGAGAATGGGAAGCGACTCATGGGGATGGGTGAAATACGCCGGGAATACTAGAACTGCTCCAGCTTCCGGCTTGACCTTGAGATCTTGGCGATCGAAATAAGTTTCGCCCCCTTCAAAGTCATCATTCAGGTATCCTACAATGCTGATATCGCGGGTAGGAATGCCTTGGTCAAGCTCCTGAAAGCGGCTGCCTAACAAAATATTATCGATATGGCGCTTGTAAAACTGCCGCTCTTGATAGCGCAAAACCGTACAGGGTTCGGCAAAGGGAAAATTAACGCCATAGGCTTGACGGAGAAGCTGCTGAACGATCGCCAGTTTGCCAAACAAAAGCTGATTTGCCGACTGCAATAGCGGATCAGAGCCGCCTAGTTTCAGCAAGTCATTACTCCGAACCTGATTATTGACCGTTTCAATCAAAATATCGGCCTGCTGAAGCTGGCACTGCTGCGTCACCTGAATAATTTGCTGGCAAGCTGGGATCTCTAGCAAGCCTTTGACCAGAAAAATTTCGTGACCCAGGGAAGTCAGGGTTTGAGAAGTCATCAGCCGATCGCCCGTAGAGTAAGGTACATACTAAATCCTTAAGCCAGATGATATTCATGCCAGTGACGTGCAATGTCAACCCGACGACACAGCCAGATGCGATCGTGTCCCTTAACGTAGTCCAAAAATCGTCCTAGAGCCGCCGCGCGTCCGGGTCTGCCCACAAGGCGGCAATGCAACCCCACACTCATCATTTTGGGTGCAGTTTCTCCTTCTGCGTAGAGAACATCAAAGCTGTCTTTCAGGTAGGCAAAAAATTGATCGCCTGAGTTAAAGCCTTGGGCACTCGCAAAACGCATATCGTTGCTGTCCAACGTGTAGGGAATCACCAGATGGGGCTTGCCGTACTCATGTAGCCAATAGGGCAGATCGTCGGCATAGCTGTCTGCGTCATAAAGAAAGCCGCCTTCTTCGACCACAAGCTGGCGGGTGTGGATGCTGTTGCGTCCGGTATACCAGCCCAGCGGTCGAGAACCTGTCACCTGAGTATGGATAGCGATCGCCTTTTGCAGATGCTCTCGCTCGGCGGCAGCGCTGAAATACTTGTAGTCAATCCAGCGATAGCCGTGGCTAGCAATTTCCCAGTCTGCCTCTAGCATGGCGGCTACGGCTTCGGGGTTACGCTCTAGCGCCATGGCAATGCCGTAAATGGTAACGGGAATCTGGCGATCGGTAAACATCCGGTGCAGTCGCCAAAAGCCTGCCCGACTGCCATATTCATAAACAGACTCAATATTCATGTGCCGTACCCCCTGGAGCGGCTCAGCTCCCACCACCTCAGACAAAAAAGCCTCTGCGGCCTGGTCGCCATGCAAAACGCAGCTCTCGCCGCCCTCCTCATAGTTGATGACAAACTGCACAGCTACTCGCGCCTGACCCGGCCACTTGGGGTTGGGCGGATGACGACCATAGCCCACTAAATCACGAGGGTAAGCATTAGCCATGGGTTAGCTCCTGAGTCAGTAGAAAGATTGACATAATTATTGGCATATTTCTGTGCAAATGGCTTGATGCAAATGGCTTTATGCAAATGGCTTGAACCTTAAATTGCCACTCTCAAGCAGTATCCTCAAAAACCGATCGTCAAAAAGTTGCAGAGGATTAAAAATTACAGAGCAGGACGCGATCGATTTCTCAGGCGTGATAAACTTTGCGGCAGTCATGCTTGCATGAAATCAAAGGTTGTGAATCTGAGGAGTGTTTTTAACATGAAATTCAATATTGTCTTAAGTAGAGTGGGATATGCCCTCGTTTCGGCCGCTTTCATCACGGCAGTAGGGGGGCTACAAGCCTCCGCGACCGTTAGCGCGATCGAGATAGCTCAGGCTTCACCTACCCCAGCTCCTGAACCGCGCGCCCCTGTGCCGGGAGATGCGGCTTTGTATGAGCGCGCTAGCTACATCAGCACTTGCCGTCAGGTTAACGCAACCACAGAGGTTTTTCAAAATACGGCGCTGGGGCCCGTTAGTCAGCGGGTTGGCACGGTAAACGCGGGTTCTCAGGTGACGCTCACAGGCGTACTGGGCGACATTGCCGGAATTGGAGGTGTTGCCCAAATTAAACTGCCCGTCGTAGGCTGGCTGCGATCGGCAAACCTGGCAACCTGCGGGACACCCCCCGTCACAGGAAGCTGCTACATCATCAAAACGGCGACTGCTCCTAATGGACTTTACGCCTACGCCGATCCAATTAGTGCCCAAAAGCAGCTTTATAATGGTCAGGCTGATGGTCCGGCGGGCGGCAGCAAAGTTTATTTCACAACGCCACCCACGCCTTCTCAGACGGCTCGAAACACTATCTTTGTGAAAGTGACTTACACCAGTTTGAGTGGGAGCGATCGCGTAGGCTGGATCTCGCAAGGCCCCGTAGGCAGCACGCCGGGTGGAGCCACCAGCAATTTGAGTGTTTGTCCTCAGTAGCTAAAGGATTTTGGATTTTAGATTCAATCCAAAATCTAAAATAAGTTCATTTACTGACCCAGCCTCAACTGCTTCTGAATCTGCTTCAGCGCCCGGTGCATTTCTGGGAGACGGCTGTAGATCGCGGAAGCTTTGAGATATAGCTTGTAGGGCACGGCAGGTGTACCCAGAAGCACCGTGCCGGGTGCCACGGTGCCATGAATGCCTGCCTGTGCCCCTGCCTGTACGCCATCGCCAATGTGAGAATGGTTTGCGACTCCCACCTGTCCGCCGAGGATAACGCGATCGCCCAGTTGCGCCCCCCCCGCCAGACCCACCTGAGCCGCCAGCGCACAGTTTTTTCCCACCTTGGAACCATGTCCAATTTGCACCAGGTTATCGAGTTTGGTGTTGCGTTCAATCCGCGTTTCGCCCACCGCAGGACGATCGATCGTTGAGTTACAGCCCACCTCTACGCCATCTTCTAGCACCACGCAGCCCGACTGCTCCATCTTTAGCCAGCCCTCAGGAGTCGGCACAAAGCCAAAACCCTCAGAGCCAATCACCGCACCGCTGTGGATAACGCAATCTGAGCCGATTTGAGTCCGCTCCTGAATGACGCAGTTAGCGTGCAAGATAGTGCGATCGCCAATCGTTACGCCGGGATAAATCACCACATTGGGATGAATACAGAGATCGTTTCCTAACGTGACTCCGGGCTGAATCACCACGTGCGCCCCGATCGCCGCATGGTCGCCCAGCCGCACCGCAGGATCGATTACGGCAGTCGGGTGAATGCCGGGAGCAGGACGAAACGGCTGATAGAATAGGGTGATCGCCTTTGCAAACAGCAGACGCGGCTCACGAGTGCTAATCCAGGCAATCTGGCGATCGCTTGCCTGAGCCTGTAGAGCTTCGCTTAAGGGCAAAATGAGCGCACTCGCCGCCGTAGTATTGACCTGGGCAGCAAATTTCTCGCCCTCAATGTAGCTCAGGGTTTCTGTCTGTGCATCTTCTAAAGGTTTGACCCCGGTGAGGTTGGGATCGCAGGCGGCATTCAGGATGAGGCTATGCTCAACGACTTCTAATTTGGCAACTAATTCACTAAATTTCACGCTTTTAATCTCCTACTTTCTGAAGCCAAATACTGCCGCCCAAATTTTTCATGCACAGAGGCATATGGGCATAAAACCAGTCAGGATGCTGATGCTCTAAAAACGTGTTGAACAAGACAATTTCAAAGGCACGATTGTATTGTAAAAAAGCTTTCACAAAGTAGCATTCATTCCAGCCCCAGCCTTGAAAAACCCATTCTCGCAAATACTCAAACGGATAAAAAATATCGTGAATATGAATATAAACGCCTGTTTGTAGGCTTGGCAAGATCTCGCTAAAGATATAGTTAACATCGCTGCCCGTTTTGGCGACGTGAGTAGAGTCGATGAACAGAATATCGCCAGATTGTAGCGATCGGAAACGATCGCGGTCAACCTCCTGAACTTTTGCCGGAATCACCTCAATTTGAGAGCGATCGCGTTCGGTTATTAATGACAGGAGCCGCTGAGGGTTCGGATCGATAAAAGTACAGTTAATGCTGTCTTTAAAGAAGAGCTGATTTACGTCTAGCATTAGGCAGGAGGAGTAACCAGAGCCAATTTCAATTATTTGTTGAGGCTGAAGATGCCGCATCATTAGAAACAGAAAAACCGCATCAGAATAAGAGTAATAGCTATTCTCAAAATAAAAGCGAAGTCCTGCTTTTTGAGTCGCTTCAAAAGGTAAGTCTGAATAGTATCTTTCTAGCTTTTGCAAGAGCGAAATCTGCTCATTTTCTCTCAGGTTAATGCCTGGAATGAAGTCAGGACGATCGAATATCTCCTGCTCGCGTGACCTCATTTCGGCAACATCAGGAACAGGTGAATGAAAATGACCCGGCTCATAGAATTGATTGGCTTTAAGCTGATTTCTCTGCTCTTTTAGCTGGCGTTTGTCTGCAAGTAGCTGTGTCTTTTCTAGATTGCTCTGCGCCAGTGCTGCCCGCAGATTATCGACCTCCGATCGCAACTGATCACGCTCATTGAAAACTTGTTTGAAGTAGGGAATGTCTTTCAACCAGCGTTTGACAGAACCTTTCATATTTTTGAAGGAAGCAATATTTCTAGTCAGCAATACCAGGTTATTCTTAAACAAGAATTCTTGTCTAAAACTATTCTATTTTGAGTAAAGCCGTGAATCGTCCGATCGCCTTTCGTCTAGAACAATATACTCTGAAGCGTCCTCAAGAAGTCCTCCTGGTCAGCGCAGAAATTGCAGGCGAACCGGACGAAATTATGATTTTCAAAGGTTTCTCTAGCTCTCTGATGCGATCGACTGCCTATGATCCCGATGTGCCCATGTTGCCCGAAGCTGCCAAGATTGTGGCGATCGATCGACTGGTGGCACCTTATCGACCCGATCAGCCGCAGTATATTCAGCAAGGGCTGACTTGGGAGGAAATGCAGGATTTGCTAGCAGCAGTGGGCTTGTAATGGTAGGCTTGTACCAGCATGGCAGGCTTGTAATGGCATTAGCCAAAATGCTGAAAACCGCGATCGAGGGAAAGCCTCTGATCGGCGTTTTGCCCTGTACTGTCCCACAAAATTACGTTCGGTGCGGCGGTAATGGTGCCAACGATCGCTCCTCCCTCCAGGATATTTAGAAGAACTTGGGCGATCGGATTGGGCAAACACAACACTAACTCGAAGTCTTCACCTCCATAAAGCGCCCATTCCAATGCTTTTTCTGGCAGCCAGTCCGTCAGACCTGCGGCGAGGGGAATCTGCTGGCGATCGATCCGTGCCCCAACTTTGCTGGCGCGACAAAGTTGCAGAATAGCATCGGCTAAACCATCGCTGCTGTCCATACCTGTAGTGCGATCGGAGGGATTAATCGAGTGCAGTAAGGGAATCACGTCAAGCCGAGGCTTGGGTCGCTGATGGGCGCGAATCAAATAGGTGCGATCGCTTTCCTGTAATTCTTGCCCCAGCTCTGGATGCAAAAGCAGCTCCAGACCTGCCCTGGATGCGCCATGAACCCCCGTCACCAGAATGGCATCGCCCGGCTGAGCGGTCGATCGACGAATGGCTTGCTGAGGCAGAACCTCACCCAGCGCCGTGATGTTGAGGCTGACCACGGGCGATCGGCAAATATCTCCTCCAACGATCGGCGTGTTGAAAGGCTGTAAACAGGCTGTCATGCCCTCGTATAGCTCCTCCACCAAGGCGATCGGCACTTTCCCCGGCAAACCTAGTCCCACCGTAATGCCTAACGGCGCTGCCCCCATTGCCGCCAGATCCGATAAATTTGCTGCTGCCGATCGCCATCCTGCATCATAGGCAGAAGTGGTGCGAACATCTGAGGAGGCCAGCCCTAAACCAAAATGCACGCCGTCCACCAGCGTATCGCTCGTCACCACTAACAAGTAGCCCTGGCGAACCGCTAGCAGTGCCCCATCATCTCCCACCACATCCGCAGGGCAAAATCTTTGTAGACGCTGCAAAAGTCCCTGTTCCCCCAGATCGCCCACTTGTCGATCCCTATCTGGATTCATATTCGCGTCGCCATCTTGCTCTACTGGCTTAAAGCCCTGAGAAACTGCTGAAGCGAGGAGAGTAGACCTCTACGGGGCGGCTGCGCTTCTGCCTTGTCGCCAGCGCCCATGAGAATACGATCGAGTGCTTCACCTGCCGGACGCTGGGGTTCCTCGGCGACTAACTCATAAATGCCTTCTTTCTCCTGCCACACCTGCCATAGCCCTGGATACGCCCGAAACACGGCGGCTCCCTCAATCGGGCGCAGGTAGTAGCAAGACTCAAAGGTGCTTAAAAAGCGATCGCGGAGCTGCCGCCCTGCATAGCCAATACCAATAATGGCAACATCCTCCAGATTAGGATTGAGCATCACCACCGGGCGATCCATTGCTTCTTGACAAAGCTTCTCTACGTCTAGCACTTCTACAGAAGAAGGCTGCACAAACAAAAAAGCCTGCTCATCGGGCTGCATCTCGGCTTTCATGTCGTTGATACCCCGAATCGCATAGGGCTTTTCACCCCAATCTCGCCGCGCCAAAGCCGCCGAACCCGCATCGGGAAAATACACCCGAAACTGCGCTCCCAAATGCTCAAACGTCGGCAAAAACTGCTCGGCAACGGGCATAATCTTCAGTTCTGGGAACAGCAAGTCCACCTGAATGCGCCTATAGCCATCGCCAATAGCGGCAGTAGTGGCTTGTTGAGCTTGAGCGATCGCCTCTTCGAGCGTGTTGGGCAGAGCCATAGAGAAATAGGGGGAATTTTTTATAGATAAAGCTAAATAGATAAAACCAGACGGGCAAAACTAGATTTGAGTCGGGTCTACATAGGCTTGCAGACTTTCAGGACTGCATTGCCGCAAGATACGACTCGCTTGATTGGTGATGTTGGGCGCACCCTGCACCACGACCAGGTATTTGCCCTCACTAAGCCGATTGCGATAGGGCAGCGCATCACCACCACCCGACGTTAAGCCAACGCCACCGCCCACCACAAAGCTGCCCATTGCTCCCGCCAGCGCCCCAAACACGCCGCCCAGCATTCGATTAGCGATCGCCCCAACACCCGGAACAAGCTGATAGTCGGTCGCCAAGTTAAACGCCAGCCCGCCAATAAAGCCCAAAGGAATCACCCAGACTGCCATCCTCAGCGCCTGCTTGCGGGCGGGTTTTTCGGGATCGATAAACCCAAACTCATCGGCGCTCTTGAAGCCTCTGCCCAAAATACTGATCTGTGATAGCGGCAGACCCTCCTTTTCTAGAACAGAATAAGCTTCCTCGGCTTGGATGCGATCGGCTAAAACGGCAATAACGTAGTTCATAAGTGGCTTGGTGAAACATTGAGCCGAGATTGAACCCGGCTATTCTGTAATAGCAAGTCTGCGATAACGAGCTTGCAATACTGGGCATAGCTCTACAATATCAGTTGCAGGTCTCACCGATCGGTACAGTTAAGCAGCCGCAGATATTCCTAGTTCCCTAATTTTCGGCAAATTGTGGCTTGCACCTTCTCATCAAAGTCAGAATGCCAAGAACTCTCGCATATACTGGTTTACCAATTTCGGCTGTTCTTGCTGCACCCAATGGCTACAGTTGGGGATGTAGCGAATTGTCAAATCTTCAACATATTCCTCAGTGCCGTAGGTCAGCTCAATGCCCAAAGCTGTATCTTGCTCGCCCCAAATCAGCAGCGTCGGCACCCTGAGGACTCCCCAATGACGATCGCCTCCAAACTGGAGGGCGTTGCGGTAGTAGTTCACCATGGCAGTGAGTGCGCCTCGCTTAGCGGCAGCATCTTTGTAAGCTTCTAAATCAGCGGGGCTAAAGGCAGTTTTATCGATCGCCATTCCCCTAAAAGCCTCAGCAATCAGCCCATAGTCATTGGCTTGTAGCAGCAGCTCCGGCAGTACCGGAAGTTGGAAGAAGAAAATGTACCAGCTCTTGAACAACTGCTGTGGAGTCATTAAACCAGCCGCAAACTTTGCCGGATGGGGCAGGTTCATCACAATTAGCCGATCGCACAGCTCAGGATGAGCATAGGCAAAACTCCAGGCGATCGCTCCGCCCCAGTCATGCCCAACCAACGTGCAGCGATCGTAGCCTAGCCCCCGAATTACGCCCTCAACATCGGCAATCAGGCTACTCATACCATAGGCTTTGGGGTCAGCAGGCTTATCGCTATCGTTATAGCCCCGCAGATCGAGCGCCACAACCTTATGGCTTTGAGCAAATTCTGGGATCTGATGCCGCCAGGAGTACCAAAACTCTGGAAATCCGTGCAGAAACAGCATCAGATCTCCTTCGCCCTGAGTCACGTAGTGCAGCCGCACGCCGTTGGTGGTGATGTGACCATGCTGCCAGGCTTCTGGTAGGTGCATAGAGAAATTAAAGGCTATTCGTGTCAAAAGTATTGCACTGATTTATATCGCCCGTCTGAATGCCCTTCTTAAACCAGCGAACCCGCTGAGCCGAAGATCCGTGGGTAAAAGACTCTGGCACTACATAGCCTCTAGACTGCGACTGGAGGCGATCGTCCCCAATGGCGGTTGCCGCGTTCAGCGCTTCTTCAATATCGCCCTGCTGCAAAATCTGACGCGATCGCTGGGCATCATTTCCCCAGATTCCGGCAAAACAGTCGGCTTGCAGCTCTAGCCTCACCGAAAGCTGATTGGCTTGGGCTTTGCTCCCCCGCTGCTGCAAAGACTGCACCTTGTCAGAAATTCCTAGTAAATTCTGCACATGATGCCCGATCTCATGGGCAACCACGTAAGCCTGAGCAAAATCTCCAGGCGCATTTAGCTCATACTTCATCTGCTCGTAAAAGCTCAGGTCAATGTAAACTTTTTGGTCGCGGGGACAATAAAACGGCCCTGTTGAAGCTCCAGCATTGCCGCAAGCCGACTGCACCGAACCCGAAAACAGCACTAGCTTTGGCTCGATGTAGCGCTTGCCCATCTGCTGAAAAATGCCGTTCCAAGTGTCTTCGGTGTCGGCTAATACTACCGAAACAAATTGCGACATTTGATCATCTGCCTGAACCTGGCTCACCTGACCCGGACGAGAATACTGATCGCCCTGAGGAGCCACTTGATCCAAAATAACTGACGGATCACCCCCTAGCAGCGTCACAATCACCGCCATAATCACCAGCCCAATGCCACCCCCCACCACAGGAGCAGCTCCGCCCATACCCCGACGATCTTCAACGTTTCGGCTTCTTCGACCAAATTCCCAACGCATAGCAACTCCCTAGTCCGCGATCGCAAACTCAAGATGACTCTACCACAGGTAAACTCGCTCCGCTTCTGTACCTAGATAAGCATCTAGATAAGCTCTATTCTGGGTAAGGAGAAAATTTGCGTCAGAACCCCATGACCTATCGCAATCCTGTGCCCACGGTAGATATTATTATTGAGCTAATCGATCGCCCACAGCCCTCGATCGTGCTAATTGAACGGCTAAATCCGCCCTACGGCTGGGCAATTCCCGGCGGCTTTGTGGATTATGGCGAATCGGTGGAAACAGCCGCCCGACGCGAAGCCGCCGAAGAGACGAGCCTGCAGGTAGAGCTAATCGAACAATTCCAGGTCTACTCTGATCCAGAGCGCGATGCCCGTCAGCATACTATCAGTATTGTCTTTCTCGCCACCGCCAAAGGCGAACCCCAGGCAGGCGATGATGCCAAAAGCCTGAGCGCCTTTGAACTCTGGAACCTCCCTCCCCAACTCTGCTTTGACCACGATCGCATCTTGCGCGACTATTGGTACTATCGGCAATACGGTTTCAGACCCAGAATTCTTAGCTAGTTTCCACTCCCCCTTATCTATGACCCGCCAAATTATCCAAACTGAGAATGCTCCGGCTCCCGTCGGACCCTACAACCAGGCGATCGCCGCTACAGGACAATTCATTTTTGTTGCCGGACAAATTCCGCTCCATCCCAAGACAGGCGAGATTGTGGGCGAAGACGTGGCTCAACAAACCGAGCAGGCGATCGCCAACCTGACGGCAATTTTAACCGCCGCCGGAGTCACGCTAGAAGATGTCGTTAAAACGACGGTATTCCTCAAAGATATGCAGGACTTCGCAGCCATGAATGTCGTCTATGGGAAGTATTTTGAGGAGGCGATCGCACCTGCTCGTGCCTGTGTCGAGGTTTCCCGTCTCCCTAAAGATGTCCGGGTTGAAATTGATTGCATTGCGGTCAAATAGTCGAATCTTCTGCACGCCCTAACGCTACAGCCTAGCACTACAGCTTAACGACCCCGGAGTAACTGCTTCACGGTTTTCAGTAGCTCTGGTGGATGAAAGGGCTTGGTGATGTAGGCATCCGCGCCCTGCTTCATACCCCAATAGCGATCGAACTCCTCACTTTTAGTCGAGCAAATCAGCACGGGGATCGTCTGCTTAGCGGGATCATTCTTGATCCATCGACAAAGCTCATAGCCATTCATTTCTGGCATGATCAAATCTGTGATTACCAAGTCAGGGCTTTTTGCCTGAATCTTTTCCTTAGCTTCAACGCCATTGGTGGCTTCAACGACTCGAATGCCGACTCCCTCCAACAGTTCTGAAAGCATTGTCCGCAGTGTTTGACTGTCATCCACAATTAGAACCGTACTCATGTCTCCCTTGCCCCACAGATCTTAAACAAAATTGCTACCGATTAAGTCTTGCACTGCTCGCTTTACCCCTTGTTAGCAGTATTCCCAGAACTTATTCCTCTTACAACGTCAAAACCGATCCCATCAGGAACCTTAGGAACAGTTCTCGGTATCTTCGCGGCACAAAGATTTATCTGTAGTTTTGGTGAACGGTGAGTATATTTTGAGACAAATAAATAAATAGCGGGTATCGCTTGCCAACTTCCTCTATAGATTACCGTCTTTCCTCTGAAGTTTAGTTCTATAAGTTTCTTCATGGGCTGGGCAGGAAAGTATGCAAAAGCGATCGCAATTCCTCTAAATCAATCCAGATATCCTCTATCCGCGCATCGGCATAGAGAAGCTGATGCAGACCTCCCGCCGGGGTTTTGCCTACCAAATAGGCATACTCTAGCCCTGCTAAATTGCTGAGAAACCAATAGCAAGGGTAGACATAGCGCGGTGAAAATAGCTCAATGACCTTTGTGCCCGATCGACAAAACGCTAGGTTGGTCAATCCACCGCCATGGGGAGAAATCACCACTTCTGCAT
>CASBQM010000642.1 GCA_949127645.1 Synechococcales cyanobacterium PMM_0036 | reverse complement strand
CGCCGCCACAACCACAGGCTGGCTGTCATTGCTAGCAAGCTCGCCCTGCAAGCGAATATCGAGCGACTCAATTCGCCCTCCAGCCAACTGACTGACCATGCTACCTAAAGTTTCAGCAAGGCGCAGGTAAGGGCGCAGCTTTTCCATCAGGTCAGGGCGCAAGCCGGGAATATTGACGGCGGAGCGGGCGGGCAAACCCAGCAATACATCACGAATTTGCTCGGCTACATCAATCGCCACATTCACCTGAGCCTCTTCAGTGGAAGCCCCCAAGTGAGGGGTTAGGACGAGTTGTGTGCCGATCGATCGCAATACTGACTCCCCTAGCGGCTCTTCTTCATAAACATCTAGAGCTGCCCCTGCAATTCTGCCCTGGGTGAGGGCTTCTGCTAGCGCTGCCTCATCAATAATGCCGCCTCTAGCACAGTTAATGATCCGCACCGTCGGCTTCATTTTGGCTAGCGCCTCAGCATTGATCAGGTTATAGGT
The DNA here is from genome assembly GCA_949127645.1 of Synechococcales cyanobacterium PMM_0036. Taxonomy (GTDB): domain Bacteria; phylum Cyanobacteriota; class Cyanobacteriia; order Elainellales; family Elainellaceae; genus Drouetiella. The sequence continues at coordinate 3,460 of CASBQM010000642.1, read as the reverse complement.
CTCTGGGGTTTTGGGCAGGTGCAGGGTAATATATTCCGACTCCCGAAACAGAAAGTCTAGCTCAACCAGTTGACAGCCCAACTGCTCTGCCCGTTCGTTAGACAGGAAGGGGTCGTAAGCCAGCAGCCGCATTCCCATCGATCGCGCAATGGTTGCCACATGGGCACCGATTTTGCCCAACCCCATGATGCCCAGAGTCTTTTTGTAAACTTCTACGCCCGTAAAGCTCTTGCGATCCCACTTGCCGCTCTTAATCGATTGATTAGCATCTGGGATATGGCGAGACAAAGCTAGCATCATTGCCACGGCGTGTTCAGCCGCCGCCACCGTATTGCCTTCAGGAGAATTGACCACCAAGATGCCGCGTCGGGTAGCCGCTGGAACATCAACGTTATCTACGCCAACACCTGCTCTACCAATAATTTTAAGCAGCTTGCCCGCTTCAATCACGTCTTTGGTGACACGAGTTCCCGATCGAATCATCAGAGCGTCGTAGTCTGGAATGACCTGAACAAGCTCTTCGGCAGACAGGCTCGTTTTGATGTCTACTTGGGCGACTTGAGACAGAATATCAATTCCAACTTGATCGATCGGGTCAGAAACAAGAACCTTAGGCATGATGGACAAGGGCTAAGTGGTGAAGTTTGTAAATCCCGATTTTGAGGTAGTGCTGTCAGGCTTTTTGCAAGAGCTACAGGTTGGTCACAGGAATGACACAGCGTAATTTTACTGCAAAGGGGATGCCTCAAGTATCGATCGCCTGAAAGTCTTCCAATTCTCTCTGGTTATTTAGTGAAGTCATATTTGTTTTCAAGACAATGCTAATCTATGTTAGTTCTGGTTAATCTTGCTCGATTTAGCCATTTGCCCGTGATTTTCAGGACTTTACCTCGTAACTTGTGTTTTGCAGATCATTAGGCGACTTACTATTTGCCAAAGCTGCCGCTCTGCCCGTATTCTGCTTAAGGTTGTCTTCTCTGCTTCGTCAGCAATCCAGACTGGTTAAAGACTGATTATATGCAACCCTCGAATTCTTTAATTGCTTTAGGCATTGGTACAGTCCTTGCTGTGTGTGCATCCGCTCCCATGCAAGCTGCACCGCTTGTCATCCGTCAAGCTAGCGCTGATTCAATCCGCACCGGAAACAAGAATTCCGATGCCCTGAAATCTTCTCGTGATGCGATCGCTCCAGATGCGGCGAAAGCCAAACCTTATTCCCAAGACAACTCTCAAGGCAGCTCTCAAGGCAACCCTGAGGGTGCAGATGCGCCAAAGTCTATTCAGCTTGGATCTGAGACTAGCTCTAAGGAAGCTAAGGTGGCTATTCGATCAGTAGATTCAGCTTCAAAAGATCCATCAGCACAAATTAGCCAGTCTTCTAGCGAGGTCAAGCCTTCAGAAGCTAAGCCTTCCGAGAGCGCGCCTCTGGAGAGCGCACCCAGTATGGAGATGCCCCAAGCTGCTCCAGTGGCTCCGGCTGACCTGTCTCAGCCCTCCTACAATCTCGACACCAACTCGTCAAATGAACCTGCACCTGAATATCTCAATCCTGACCCTAATCCTCTGAGTTTTCCGACTCAGCCCGAAGAAGTGCAGATTGTTGGAACTCAGCCCTTGACATTGAAGCAGACGATCGAGCTAGCCATTCGCAATAGCCGGAGCATTCAGGAGTCGCGGCTAACTCTAGAGCGCACCCAGGCTTCTCTCAGGGAAGCCGAAGCGCAAAATTTTCCCACGGTTGCAGCTAACGGGGGTCTGACTTTTAGCGCTCAGGACAGAGCCGTTGCCAATGCAACCAATACTGGGTTTGACGGCACCAGTTCGACAAACAGCACCTCTTTGTCGGCAACCGTGCAGACAAGCTATTCAGTATTTACATCAGGACAGCGATCGGCTGCTATTCGGGCTTCTCGGGGGCAAGTTCGCTTTCAGGAGCTGCAGCTTGAGAGCGATACGGAGCAGCTTATTCTGGATGTGACAAATAACTACTATGACCTGCAAGGAGCCATTGAGCAGGTGCGGATCGCCAGAGACACCCTGACTCAGGCAGAGCAGAGTTTGAGAGATGCCCAGGCACTTGAGCGGGCAGGCGTTGGGACGAGATTTGACGTGCTGCAAGCAGAGGTCGATCGCGCCAATGCTCAGCAGGATTTGACGCAACAGATTAGCCAACAGGAAATTGCCCGTCGTCAAATTGTGCAGCAGCTAGGTTTATCTCAGTCTGTTGACATCACGGCAGCTGACCCGATCGTTCCGGCTGGAGTTTGGGATTTGAGCCTGGAGCAAAGTATTGTCCTGGCCTACAAAAATCGGGCTGAGCTAGAACAGCAGCTTGTTCAACGGGAAATTTCTACCCAAAATCGGCGCAGAGCTTTGGCTCAATTGGGACCTCAAGTCACGTTGCAAGCTTCTTCTGGCGTGTCTCGCACGCTGGATACTAATCAAGGTGCCGTTTACGAAGGTTTCCTACCTAACTTTAGTGCCACAGTGGGGGTAAACTGGACGCTTTTTGATGGCGGACAGGCTCGGGCACAGGCGGATCAGCAGGAGTCTAATATTGCGATCGCCGAAAATCAGTTTGCCAGCAACCGGGAGCAAATTCGGTTTCAGGTCGAGCAAGCTTATTCAACGCTGCGATCGAGCTTTGACAACATTCAGGTAACGGCTTTGGCAGTCCAGAATGCGACAGAGGCTCTGCGGCTAGCGCGACTGCGCTTTCAGGCGGGCGTAGGCACCCAAACCGATGTCTTGCAGCAGCAAACTGCCCTGACCCGGGCTGAGGTCAATAGCCTAACGGCAATCCTCAACTATAATCGCGCCATCGCCAGCCTTCAGCGTCAAATTAGCAACTATCCTGACGGCAACCTGGCAGACACTCCCTAGAGGCGATATGTTGCCCCATAAGTTGCCCCATGGTATGCCTGATTCGACTCGCCAGACTGATCAGCCGCAGAATAGGTCTGAGCTGTCGATCGCCGAACTAGCTCAGATCATGCAGGTGGTGATGCGGTTTGGCACTCTAATGCTGCGTTGCGGCACGGTAAGCTTTCGCGTGGAAGAAGCCATGCGGCAGGTAGCGCTGAATTTTGGAGTAGAGCGGCTGGATGCTTTCACTACCTTGACCGGAATTACGGCATCGGCTCACTGCGGCACGCTGCACTATACGCAGGTAGCGCGAATTTACAGCATTGGAGTAAACATGAGCCGCCTGAGCGAGGTAGAGTTTCTGTCTCAGCACGTCCCTCCAGACGCGACTCCGAGCAGCCTCATGGTGGCTTTAGATCAGATTGAATCTCAGCCGCCGCTCTATTCTCCCCCTCTGACGGTAATGGCGGTAGCGATCGCTTGCGGCGCCTTTTCGGGGCTAAATGGGGGAGGTACGGCAGAGTTTGTGGCAGCAACGGTAGCTTCGGGCGCGGGGCAATGGGTGCGAATGTATATCAATCGCAGGTACCTGAAT
>CASBQM010000641.1 GCA_949127645.1 Synechococcales cyanobacterium PMM_0036 | reverse complement strand
TTCATGGACAGCCTGACGACAGCCCTCCCAGTGTCCCTAATCATCAATTTGGATGAAGCCTTCCGGCACGACGCGATCGTATAAGGTGTTGAAGATATCCAATGTGGACTCGTACCAATCGCCATCGGCGTGCAGCAGGGCAATGTCGCCCATTTCTGCCTTGTGTCGAGGCAGCGTGTGGGCAAACAGTCCGGCGATCGGCACCACAAGGTGACTCACGCCTAACGTCTGACAGACTTTCTCTAAATACTCGGCAATAGGAGCTTTCAGCGTTCCTGCACCGAAGCCCGTATCGTTTGCCGCCACTCCATCATGGCGATCGGCATCGGTGGGTTCTGGCATTCCTTCAAAGGTGTCGAAGGCATATAGCTGGCGATCGCGCAGACTGTATTGCCGGATGACCGCAGCCAAAAGCGCCGCCGCGCCGCCTCTACAGGTGCCGCATTCCACAAAGTTGCCCGGAATATCGTCTAAACAGATTTGCTTGGCGATCGCATAGAGCGAGAATAGCCGCTCGTCACTAAGCAGCGTGTAGGGACGCACCGCCACTAGAAGCGTCTGAAACTCCAGGTTTTCCTGACGATCTTCTAGCAGATGCGTCGAGTGTGCCCGGACGTGATGCCGTAAACTTTGCCGTAAACTTTGCCGTAAACTGCCTTCCTGCCAATAGCTTTTACTGAGGTGGGCATGAGCGATCGCAGAGCCAGGATTGACCTGTAAAATCTGGGTATAGACGGTCTGGGCAGTCTGCCGATCGCCCTTGATATGAGATTGCTTGGCTGCTTGATGCCAGATTTTTAGATGCTGGCGATCGCTCAAGCTGGGCGCAATAGATTGAGGCGCGGGGAGTTGCAATTGCTCGACTTCCGCCAATAGCCGTAGCATTGGATCGGTGACGGACTGTGGCATACCGCTCACCTCATAGTGCTGCAAGTGATGGGGCAAGTCCCAACTTACCGCAGGGTCGGGGATATGGGCGATCGGCTGCACGTTCCCCCGCCATGCCACGCCCATAATTTGCATCGTTTGGTAAATCATCGTCTGCCAGCCGCGCTGCTTTAGATAATCTAAGCCCTCGGCTACTTCGGGTGAGGCAAGATCATGAAACAGAATCAGGGCATCCGGCTCAGCCCACTGCTCACAGGCGATCGCATCTTGCAGGGGGCCTGGCGTATCGTGATTGCCGTCAATAAAAACCAGCGACCACCGCCGCGACTGTTCTGCCGCAAATACCTCTGCCGCAAATACCTCTGCCGCAAATGCCTCTACCGCCTCAGGGCTATATCCGGCGATGAGATTGACGCGATCGCGCACCCCTGCTGCCTTCAGCGAGGCATCGACTGTCTGATAAATCCCCGCGTCCTCCAGCAAGGGATCAATCACATCCAGATCTACTCCTGCCATTGCCAAATGACAAGCCGACCATCCCATCCAGCAGCCGATCTCTAGTGCCCGCTTGCCCTGAAATTGCAGAGCGGTATTGTAGAGAATATGCGCCTCATCGCGGCTAAGAAATCCCACGGCAGGTTCTCGCCGATCGACGTACCAGTTGTGGGGCACCTCTCGTCGCAGATAAATCCAAGGCGAGAGCTGAGGGTCAGCAATCACCTTATTGGGAAAAGCCGCGTCAAGAGTGACGATCGCCAATCCGGCTGACACATAGTCGTTTTGGGGCAGCAGCGATCGCTTCACGAGCTGCAAAGTCTCCTGAATCATCCGCTCTTCTCGAAACAGCACCTCTGCCCGCTGCTGAGCCGCCTGACCGATTGCCTGTCGCAAGTCTGGCTGTGTCCAGAGCGTCAAAGTCTGAATTAGAACCTCCAGCGTCGCCTGAGGATTTTGGTTAGGGTCAGGCAGCAGTTGACCCGTCTCACCCATTTCCTCAGGAACGCCACTGACGGCAGATGCGACTACAGGCAAGCCTTTTGCCATCGCCTCCATGACCGAGAGCGGCATCCCCTCGCGGTAAGTCGGCAAGACGAAAATATCTGCGGCATCAAACCAGTTTGGCATATCCCAGCGCTGACCCAAAAGCTTGACGCGATCGCCTACTTCCAGTTCTGCGATCGTAGTTTCCAGAAGCGATCGCAGTTCGCCCTCACCAGCCCACACAAAGTAGAGCTTTTGCCAGACAGGCGTATGCCGCAGATGGGCAATGGCATCGAGCTGAAACTGATAGCCTTTGATGCCCTCTAGCCGAGCCGCCGTGAAGCAGACGATCGCATCACTGGGAATCTCCAAAGACTGACGGAGGCGATCGCGTACGGTCAAGTCTGGCGGAGCGAAATAGCGATCGGGTCGTCCGTTTAAAATCACCTGCCCCTGATTTGCATCAAGCCCAAAATGCTGATGCAACAGAGACAAATTTTCCTGAGACACCAGCACAACGGCTTTGGCATAGGCGAACTGCTGTTTCAATGCCGGAAGGCAAAAATCAAAGGTGTCTGCCATTTCTGGCTCGGCAAACCCAATCACCATCAGGTAGGGAATGCCGAGTTGCAGCGCCACCTGCTTTGCCGCAAAGTTTGACACTGGGCAGCCGTCACTAAACAAAATTAGGTCGGGCTGAAATTGCTTGAAGATGTTAGCAGCTTCCTCAACGCAGGTTAGCGACTGGCTAAAGTCTTTCATGGTGTCAAACGAAAGCCAGTGGTGATGCACCCCCCAAGTTTGCTGTTCGGCAATCAGCGGCGTTTCGGCAGGGGTCTGCACCAACGTAACGCGATAGCCGTCACTACATAAGCCCCGCAGCAGGGCATGGTTGCATTGAGCAATGCCGCCCACGCCGGGTTCATCGGTGTAGAGGAGGATATGTTGACTCATGACATTAGAGATATTTCAGCGGGCATTTTGGAGCATTGAGCCAGGAGATCGAGCATATCTGGGCTGGCGTGTTTTTGGAGAGTTTGGAAGAAGGGAAAAGCCTCCCAGTGGTTCTTCACATTAGGGTAAGGCTGCAAACTTTCGACGATCGCATCCGCAACGTTGTAAGCCGGATTGCTGCTGTAGTGGAGAATGAGATACTCCAGTAGCTCTAGAGCATAGTCAGAAAACTCCAGCACGTCGGCAAGACAAGCTAGCTTCAAAATTTGCGCTGGGGTTTTGCGATGGAGCTGAGCCTCGCTACTCAGGTCAGAGCCGATCAGATCGCAAAAGTAGTAGGCATCGCCCCACAAAAGCTGTCCAGGATGGCGGC
>CASBQM010000640.1 GCA_949127645.1 Synechococcales cyanobacterium PMM_0036 | reverse complement strand
CGCCTGAGCGAAAGCCCGCTACGGAATGCCCTCGCCGCCTTTTATATGCAGACCGGACGCAAAGGCAGCGGCTCCGTGGAATTTGCCCACAAAAGTTTCAGCGAGTTTCTCTGCGCGGAGCGATTGAAGGAAGCGATCGAAGACTGGTCTACTCAAATTGAGGTGAAGCGTCAGCAGCAGGATTTGATCCCCGACAGCGCGATGGATTGGCAAATCTACGATCTGTTAGGCTATGGCGGACTGACCCCAGAAATTGTGGAATACCTGATGGCGCTGCTCACCCGCAGCCCAGAATTTAATCCCGTGCGCCTTTTCAAGCGGCTAGAGAATTTCTATCTACGCTGGTGCGATGGCGAACTCATTGATGCCCCGCCAGAGAATTTGCCGCAGAAAAAGATGCGGTTGCTCAAGGAGCAATTGAAGGATTCAGAAAAGGCGATCGGTCTGCGGCAGGTGGATGTGTATGCAGGCTTGAACGTGATGATCTTGCTGCTGGAGTTGAATCGATATGGGCGATCGAGGGAGGATTTGAAGAAAATCCCTGTGGATTATTCTATTCAATATTCTCAAATTGTTTCTAGAGATTTCTTTACAAAAACAGTTGGTTCATTTCTTTCGGAAATAAACTTTGAGAATGTAGATTTTAGTTGTTCAGATCTCTTTAAAGCAAATTTTAGCTATTCAAACCTTACTAATACAGATTTCAGAGATTCAGTCTCCAATGATGCAAATTTTAGGGGTGTAAACCTAGAAGGTTCAGACTTAAGTAGTGCATTTCTTGCTCACACAAATTTTAGCGATGCAAATCTGAGTTACGCAGATCTTAAACAGGCAGATTTGGGAGGTACAAATTTCAGTGGTGCAGACCTCACAGATACAAATCTTGAGGGTGCGAATCTTGAAGATGTTTCTTGGGATGAGGCTACTTGTCGAACAAATAGATCAGAGGTTTGGATGCTAATTGAAGTGTTTAGACCTCGTATGCCAGAAGCGCTAAAGCAACAGTTGGGGCTAGAGTGAAGTGGCAACGGATGAGTAGCGGATAAAGCGAATTGGCTTTACTAGCGAGTTGCTATAGTTGAGCGAATTGAAGCACTCTAAGCAAATTACGGCGTTGCTGAATGCAGGTATGATTTGCCCTCATCCCCAACCCTTCTCCCTAGGGAGAAGGGAGCCAGAAGTCTTGTTCCCTCTCCATTCGGGAAAGGGCTAGGGTAAGGGGGAATTTGAGAATTCATACATCGATTCAGCAACGCCCACATTCCTCTATAGCTCCTGCATCAGCCTCAGGTAGTTCTGTTGCAAGTTTGCGTGAGTTGCCACCATTTGCTCAGACATATCGCGCTCGACATCGGAGATTTGCTCCCAGAAGGCAGCCGATCGCCTCGCCGCGATAATATCCTTCCAGGCTAGAGATAGTAATTCTGCGGCTAAGGGATTTTCGATCGCCAACCCAGACTGAAGGTCGGCAAACAGCTCATGGGCTTCGGCATGTCGGGTTACGTCAGGCGCAAGCGCGAGACAGGCTTGAAATTGGGCGATCGCATCGGCGGAAATAAAAGCCATTCTTAAACCTCTATTTTGAGGAGACAGTGCCCCTGCAAATTGTGGACTGTTACATTTCTTAAACTATAGTTAATTTAGAATAGGCAGTGTTGCAGTGCAATGCTCAAGTTAATGTTCGGGTTTCACTCTTCGGGCAGAATTCTTTGAGCAAGGCGTGACGAATGGGCGATCGCTCAGGCAAAATGGCGAAATAATAGAAGGACTGAAAAGGTTTTTACTGAGTTTTTACTGACAGGTTAAGTGGGAGTTCGATTTCGTACCTATGGGCAAGCCGCGCGTTTTTTCTGGAATTCAGCCAACGGGTGACATCCACTTAGGCAACTATTTGGGGGCGATTCGCAACTGGGTTGAAGGACAAAGCAATTATGAAAATTTCTTTTGTGTGGTTGATTTGCACGCCATTACGGTGTCCCACGATCCCAAAGCCTTAGCAGCAGATACCCGTAAGGTGGCTGCGCTCTATCTGGCTTGCGGCATTGATCTAGAATGTGCCAGTGTCTTTGTCCAATCTCATGTTTCTGCCCATAGCGAACTGACTTGGCTGCTCAACTGCATTACGCCGTTAAACTGGTTGGAAGACATGGTGCAGTTCAAAGAAAAAGCGGTTAAGCAAGCCGAGAATGTTGGCACAGGCTTGTTAGATTATCCTGTGCTGATGGCGGCAGATATTTTGCTCTACAACACCGATAAGGTGCCTGTGGGTGAAGACCAAAAGCAGCACCTAGAGCTGACGCGAGACATTGCCGCACGAATGAACTACCTCTATGGCAGTGAAGAGAACCCTGTGCTGAAGCTGCCGGAACCTATGATTCGTGCCGAAGGAGCGCGGGTCATGAGTTTGACAGATGGCACCCGCAAAATGTCGAAATCCGATCCGTCAGAGCTGAGCCGCATTAACTTGCTCGACCCACCAGAAACCATTCAGCAAAAGATTAAGCGCTGCAAAACTGATTCTGTGCGCGGTCTGACTTTTGACGATTCAGAGCGTCCAGAGTGCCATAACCTGCTGACGCTCTACATGATCCTGTCCAACCAGACCAAAGAATCCGTTACTCAAGAATGTGCTGAAATGGGATGGGGACAGTTCAAACCGCTGTTAATGGAAACAATGATCGCCGCCCTCAAGCCCATCCAAGATAAATATCAGGAAATTATGGCTGAGCCGGGATATCTAGAAAGCGTCTTGAGGCAGGGGCGGCAAAACGCTGAAGCGATCGCCAACCCCACACTTGCCCGAGTTAAAGCGGCTCTGGGCTACTCGATTCCCCTCTAAAGTTCTTGGTAAAAAGTTTGAGCTTCTACGTCACGCCTAACTCAAATCCACGCCCAAGAACCGATCGAGAAAGCGCGATCGCCAGAGAAATCGCTGAATCAGACACCACTCTAGCGCCACTAGCCCGATGAAGAAATAGTTCACCGTCCCCAACGGATACAGCTCAAAGAAGCGGCGCAGGGGCGGAATCGAGACGATCAGCAAATAGACTCCTAGCAGAATTAGAGAGACGATCGTGTATCGCCAGTCGCCGCTGAGGGGTTCGCCGCCTACCCAGGCGGTCGTGGGCGGCTTCAGGAAGGGAATCAGCAGCAGCTCACCCATAACTAAAATGGTTACTAGGGCACTGCGGGGAATAGCGTGATCAATCTGTGCGGGATCGAGTCCCGGCGGCAGCTCCAGCACCGCTACCACCAAGTAGAACAGGTAGACGAGCAGGGATACTACCGTTAGCGACAGGGTGGAGGGAATGATAAAGTGCAGCATCGATCGCAGCATGGTACGGCGCGGCATCACGCCCGGTTTTGCCCAGATGGGGATACACATAGTGGGAAAGCCCACGCCAATCAGGGCGACGATCGCACTCTGTTTATTTTGAAGCGGGAAATTGTCGGTGACGATCGCCGTGGCAAAGATCAGCAGCGTCACGCAGATGGTGCGGACTAGAAACAGCTTCAGCACATCCTGAATGCCGTTACGAATTCGCTGCCCTTCTAGAAAAGCTCTGGGCAATGCCCCAAAAGAATCCTTGAGCAAGACAATATCTGCGACTCCTCTGGCGGCTTTACTGCCGCTTTCCATGGCGATCGCCAAATTAGCCTGCTTTAGCGACAGCACGTCATTCACGCCATCGCCAATCATCGCCACATAGCGCCCCGACTTGCGAAGTACCGACACCAAGTGCGCCTTTTGCTCAGGCGTAATCCGACCAAATACCGTATGGGCGATCGCGGCTTGAACAAACTGGGCTTCGTCCATTTCCGCTAACTGCATTCCTGAGACCAGCCGCGCCTCGGCTAATCCTGCCTGTTTTGCCAGGGCGGCTACTGTCTGGGGATTGTCGCCCGAAATAATCTTGACTTCGATGCTTGCCTGCGCAAAGCCCTGTAGCGTTTCATAGGCTTCTGGACGTAACTCGTCGCTGAAGCGCAAGATGCCCAATGGCACCAAGTCAAGCGGCAGGTAGGCTTCACCCTCCTGAATGGCTAGAGGATTGGGACTGTAAGCAAACAGTACTACCCGCAGACCTTGCTCAGTCCCAGACTGAATATAGTTCTTCAATTCAGTATCTAGCAGAATGTTGACGGTCAGCATTTCTGGGGCACCGAGGACATATACCCCTCGCCGATCGCTCTGATCGAATGCTAGAGCGCTCCATTTACGGGCTGACGAAAACGGAATTTCTGCCTTTGGAGTCAAGATCTGCCCAGGGCAGACTTGAGCGATCGCCTGACTGGTACGATTGCCCGCCGTGGCGTTAGCGGCAAAATCTCCTAGGAGCGATCGCAATTCTGTTTCGCTAATGCCGATGGGCAACACTTCATGCAGCAAAATATTGTTGGTGGTCAGCGTTCCGGTCTTGTCGAGGCATAGGGTATCGACATTGCTGAGAGATTCGACGGCGTTGGCTTGCTGAATGAGCACGTCCTGACCCAGCATCCGCACTGCCCCTAGCCCGTAGGAAAGGGTGATGGCAATCAGTAGTCCTGCCGGAACCAGTCCGGCAATGACAGCGGCCCGTTGGGCAATCTCGTTGGGGGGGTAAGAGCTGCTAAGAAAGCTGATGCCCACCAGCGTCCACAAAAAGCAGGCAATTAACATGAAGACGCGAATCACCAGATTAATTTCGACCTGGAGGGGAGTGAGCGATCGCCGATAGGCTCTGGCTCCAGCAACCAGCTTGTAGGCGACGGTCTCGCTACCCACTTTTTCGGCTTGGTAGTATGCCGTGCCGCTGACGCAAAAGCTGCCGGAGAAGACGGGGGTGCCCGACTGCTTAGGGATATGATCTGATTCGCCCGTCAGTAAAGACTCATCCACCTCCATGCGCCCGTTGCCCACTACCGAGCCATCTACTAAGATTTGGTCGCCGGGTTGCGCCACTAGAATATCGCCTCGGACAATTTCGCTGGGGTCAATGTTGCGTAAGGCTCCTTCCCGGATCACCGTGGCTTTAGGGCGGCTGAGGAGAGCAATGCGATCGAGCTGCCGTTTTGCCCAAATTTCCTGATAGATATTGACCAGCACCCCGCCAAAAATCACGATCACTACCAGAATGGCATCGCCCGCCCGCCCCAGCTTAAACATGACCAGGCTAATGGCAAAGAAAATGCCGTTAATGAAAGTAAATAGATTTTCTTGAAAAATTTGGCTGTAGGAACGACCCGTTTGCAGAACAGCATTATTGCCATTACCCGCCGATCGCTGCTGCTCGACCTCACGCTCTGATAGCCCCTGTAGCTCAGGAGCAAGGTTCATCTCTGCAGAGTGACTCATGGGTTAAATGGCGCTTGAAAATAATGATGGGTGGGCTGCTGCTCTCCAGCATAACGTCTACTTTCTCAGCCTCAAGATAATGCTTGACGAATGGGCGATCGCTTCAGATAGATTCATTAAATTCTCAGAAAATTCTCAGATAAATTCACAATTCCCAAGAATAGAGTCTGCCAAACAATCCGCTAAACCAGCTAAGGGATAATAAAAGCGACGCGCACTCTAGCCCACGCCAGACTTATGCTACCCAAACTGGTTGAAATTCTCTCTGCCGACGAGATTCGTCGGACGCTAAACCGCCTTGCTTCTCAAATTGTCGAGCGATCGGGAGATCTCTCGGATCTGGTGCTGGTCGGCATTTACACGCGAGGGGTGCCCTTAGCGACAATGATTGCCAAACAGATTGAAATTCTGGAGCAGAAAAAGGTGGCGATCGGGTCACTAGACATCACGTTTTACCGCGATGACTTGGACAAGATCAATCTGCGAACGCCCGAAAAAACCGAGATGCCTTTTGATCTATCGGGCAAAACCGTCATTCTCGTGGATGATGTCATTTTTAAGGGGCGCACCATTCGAGCGGCGCTAAATGCGGTCAACGAGTACGGCAGACCGGAAGTGATCCGGCTGGCGGTGTTGGTCGATCGCGGTCATCGAGAAGTACCGATTCACCCAGATTTTACGGGCAAAAAGCTGCCAACCTCCAAGGACGAAAAGGTGAAAGTCTACCTCCAAGAACCGGATGGACGAGATGCTGTAGAGCTGATTCGCGCTAGCGGCACCGAAGCATAGCGCTTATCTTCTGCGTTCCTGAAGCTTACGATACACATCTCGAATATCAACCTTATGATGAGCCATCGCCACCAGCGTGTGGTAGAGGAGGTCGGCAACTTCTCCAGCGATCGCCTCCCCATCATCATCCTTACAAGCCATGACCACCTCAGCCGATTCCTCGCCAATCTTCTTAAGGATCTTGTTGTCGCCCCCCGCAAACAGCTTGCAGGTATAGGATTCGGGGTTGGGATGATCGCGGCGATCGCAAATCACCTCAAATACCTGAGACAGGGTGTCAGCGGGGGGCGCTTGGATGGTGCCGTCAACCTGATGAAAGCAGCTTCGCTCTCCGGTATGGCAAGCAATGTCGCCCTGCTGCTCGACGCTAATCAGCAGAGCATCGCTATCGCAGTCGTAACGCAAAGATTTGACGTACTGCAAATGCCCAGAGGTCGCGCCCTTATTCCAAAGCGATGAGCGCGATCGGCTCCAAAACCAGGTTTGTCCCGTTTCCATCGTCTTTTGCAGCGACTCACGGTTCATCCATGCCATCATCAGCACCGTGCCATCAAGATAGTCTTGGACGATCGCGGGGACAAGCCCCTGCTCGTTGTAAGCAATTTGATCAACAGGAATGGCTGCCTCAGGGCGACTAAGTGGGTTAATTTCTTTCATTAAATTCCAGGTAAAATAGAAGCATGGCGTTGGATCTGGCAGAGCTAGAGGTAAGTCCAGAATGGTACCAATACCCTCTAAAACATTAACATTGGCGGAGTTTCTGGTGGTTCCAGAAATGAAACCTGCGGCTGAATATGTGGATGGTCAAATTATCCAGAAACCGATGCCACAAGGAAAACATAGTGCAATTCAAGGAGAATTTGTACCTGCCATTAACAGTGTGGTTAAGCCTAAGCGCATCGCTCGTGCATTTCCTGAGTTACGGTGTACCTTTGGGGGGCGTTCCACTGTTCATGACATTGTAGTTTTTGTGTGGAGCCGGATTCCCCGTGATGAAAATGGAGAAGTCGCTAATATAGTTCCTGTTGCTCCAGATTGGACAATTGAAATCTTATCTCCTGATCAAAGCCAAACAAAAGTAACGAAAAATATCCTTCATTGTCTAAAGCATGGAACTCAAATGGGTTGGTTAATTGATCCAGATGAGCAAACTGTGTTTGTCTATCGTTCTAAAGAAGAAACTG
>CASBQM010000639.1 GCA_949127645.1 Synechococcales cyanobacterium PMM_0036 | reverse complement strand
GATCAAAATAAAACATCTGAGAGAAACATTTGAAATTACAAGACCTCTACAGCAGAAGGGGTGAACGCCATTTCTGAAAAACACCAAAGTGCTTCTGGTGGCAGATGTGCCCAAACCGATTGACCGATCGCCCATTCTTGAATCGGGGCAACCCAAGCTTGCAGCATCAAATCAGGAGCGATCGCCAAGGTGAGTCGTCGCTGCATTCCGGTAAACCGATTGGCAACCACTGTCGCTGGAATGGTATTCATCCCAGATACGGCTGCCCCAGATACGGTTGCCCCAGATAATGGCTCTGCAAAGACCTGAATATCTTCAGGGCGAATCGTCCACTGGATTGTACCTTGAGTAGGGTAGCGGCTGGTGAGTACCACACTCGGAGCAAAAGTCCATTGTCGCTGACGAGCTTCAGCCGAGAAAAAGTTAACCCCTCCCATAAAGCGAGCCGTAGCCTGATCTCTAGGCTGACGATAAAGCTGTTCGGGGGCATCGACCTGATGCAAACGTCCCTCAAACATTAGGGCAATGCGATCGGAGATCACCACCGCTTCTGCCTGATCGTGAGTCACTAAAATCATCGTCACGCCCGTCTGCCTTTGCAGGCGCACAATAAAATCTTGCATTTCCGATCGCAGGTTGGCATCCAGAGCAGAAAGCGGTTCATCGAGCAGCAAGAGTTTAGGGTGAATCACCAAAGCCCGAGCCACAGCGACCCGCTGAGCTTGCCCCCCAGAGAGTTCGACAGGTCGCCGATCGGCAAATCCCGCCAACTGTACCTGTTGCAGCATGGCGATCGCCTTCTCCTCTCGTTCTGCTCGATTGACCCCTCGCATCTTCAACCCAAACGCTACATTTTCTCCAACTGTAAGATGAGGAAACAGTAAGCCCCGCTGAAGAATCAAGGCAATATCGCGATTTTCTGGCGGTACCTGGTTCAAAGTTCGCCCATCTAGCTCAATCACTCCCCTATCGAGGTGCAACACGCCTGCAATCATCTGAAGGGTGGTGGACTTGCCACAGCCTGATGGGCCAAGCAAAGACAAAATTTCGCCTTGCTCGACTTGTAACCACAAATCCTGTACGGCAGGTGTGCCTCGAAAGCGCTTCGTCAAGTTTTCGAGTGCGAGGTAGCTCATAGGATCTCCTTACACAGGCTTGCCTTACACAGGCTTGCCTTACACAGGCTTGCCTTACACATTACCCAACCCTCCCAAAGCGGCATCGTTTTGTAGCGCCCGACTGGACAGCAGCAGAAATACTAGACCTGGAAGAATAGAAGTGATTGCCACCGCAGCACTCAAACCCTGATTGCCACCTTGCAAAAGCGTAAACAGTACCATTGGCAGCGTAAAGACTTGCCCATCACCGACAAAAAATGTCAGCAAAAACTCGTTCCAGGAGATTAAAAAGGCAAATAAGGAACCGACGATAACCCCTGGTGCAATCAGAGGCAGCGTCACTTGGGAAAAAACTTGAAAAGGTGAAGCTCCCAGCGATCGCGCCTGCGTTTCATACCCCGTCTCAAAGTTGGCAAACACACTAGCCAGCACCAGCGTCATATAGGGAATGGTTGGCATCAAATGCACTAGAATTACGCCAAGCAAAGTGCCGCTTAAACCCAGCCGAATTAAGAGAAATTGGATACCCATCAGTGTGGCCAGGGGCGAGACAATAATCCGCATCAGTAAAACCAGCTTCAAGCCGGCCTTACCCGGAAACTCCATTATCCCTAATGCCCGACCCGCTGGCAGCCCAACCAGCAGTGAGAGTCCGGTAGTTGCCAAGGCAATCACTCCACTTTGTATCATCCCTTCCCCAACTCTTGACACAGCCGAAAAAACCTGTTTCCAATGCTGTAATGTCCACTGTTTGGGTACGAGTTGGGGAAAGAACCATCCCTGTGCCAGTGACCAGACCAGCAGCGGCAAAAATGGCAGAAAAAGCGCCCCGATGATTAAAATAATAAGCGGGTTTCGTAGTGTTGAAGTCATGACTGAGAGACGGATTAGAGACTGAGCTGAGAAGATGGGCGAGAACGACTGTCGGAGGTGATCCTCAAGTAGGCGACGCTGATCAAAATAGAAATGACAGATAAGATCAGCCCCAATGCCACCGCTTCCGGTCGCCTGCTTAAATCAGTATCGGTAAAGGCTCGGTAGACCAATACGGGCAAGGTGCGAGGACGAGTAGATCCTAAGAGAAATGGCACCTCAAATGAGCCAAAGATAAACCCAAATACAATCAGGCTGGAGGACAAGATCCCAGATTTTAGCATGGGTAATGTCACATCCCAGAAGCATCGCCAGGGACTAGCTCCCAGGGCACGGGCTTGCATCTCGTAAGCTGGGTCAATTCCGCGCAGAATCGCTAAAAAAATTAAGGTCATAAACGGAATTTCTTTCCAAAGAAAGTTCAATAGCACTCCCAGATTGGCAGCATCATTGACCAGTAAGGGAAAGTCTTGATCAGACTGAATCCAGCCCAGTACATATAAAATCCGGGATAGCATCCCACTGGGGGAGAGCAGCAGCAACATGCCAACCACCCCGACCAAGTGAGGAATGGGCAGCGTTATCTGGCAGGCAAAACTTGCCCATCGCCCGGCAGTCCGCAACAGCAACGCCAGTCCGACACTCAGAATCGTGGATAATCCTGTGGCAATGGTAGCGATATACAAGCTTAAAGCCAGCGATCGCAAAAACTCTGGATTGTCTAAAGCCGCCTGGTAGGCTGCTAGCGTAGGGCGACCCTGACTCAATAATCCAATCACGCCAAGACTTTGCAGCAATGCCAGCAGCAAACCGCCGCCAAACAGCACGACAATAAGGCTGACCGCTGGCAGCATCAACAGATAGGCTTGCCATTTAATGCTCAAACGTCCTTCTCTAACCAAGCCATTACCTCTTGCCATAACTCAGGAAACTGTTGACGGCTCTGTTGCAATCGGTTCATACGTTCCACACTATCTGGACTATCGGCATACCAATGATTGGCAGTAATCCAGTATCCTGCCGTCCAGCAGAGCGATCGCACAGCCGGATACACCCCAAAGGCGGCGAAGTGGCGCTCAATTCGCATGGACAAATCTTCGTCCTCTAAGGCATCGTAATACCGTTGCAAAAAGAAAGCGCGATCGGCGGGCGATAACTGATGCCCCTGCCGTCGCCGAACCGTAACCGGCGAGAGAAAATGCCCTAAGTCTCCAGCCGGAGAGCCAAGTTCCGCCCATTCCCAATCAATCAAATGGGCTCGTTGGTCATTGATTACCCAGTTCTCATAGGTATGGTCACTATGCACCAAACAAAGGTGAGGGTATTCTGCTAATAAATATTCGGCTGATAACCGTGCCTTAGCCTTCGCCAAGACTGCCCGAAGCATCTCTACAATTTCTGGATCGGCTTCAGGCGCATCGAAATAAGGTTGGGCATAATGTTTGGCTTCCTGATAGAACAACGTTAATGGCTGCTCTATCACGGGAAGGTGCGATCGCAACGACTCCACTGCATATCCCTTCACTTTCGGTAATCGATGCAGTTGGGCAAGTGTCTCAGCGCATTGTTGAAGATGAGTGCGGCTGTAGTTGAGCGAGATGCCCGTCAAATAGTTGGTAATTAGATAGGTGTAAGGAAACTCACAAGTGGATTCTAAGCGAGACTCCTTTAACTGATGCCCAATATCTGTGCCTTGCAAGTAGCGCAAAACAACCTGTTCAAACTGTGTCACCCGGCGGATATCTCCAGCAAACCGATGGTTGGGAGTGTTTACCGCGACGCGCACTAAATCTGTTTGATTCAGTCGAAAGATGACATTGGCTTCTCCATGAGCCAGAAATTCCAGGGTAAAGAGGTGATTCGCACCAGCAGTTTGTTGAAGATGGCTCTCCAACTGTTGTTTGAGCAGGCTGAGATTGAGAGAGGAGGTAGACACCAAAACGGTTCAAGCGGTCAGCGCTATAAAAATCCCAACGCTTCCTATATTGACACGAATAGGCGGAGTCTCAATCCTATTGATCTGCTGCTTCCGATAGATTTTCAGTTGGGAAAGCTAGTAGTCTAACGCGACCCCAAATAACTCTGCATGATCGTATGTCACGAATTCTTTAGGTTGATGAAGAAGCAATTAGTGAAATCCGTCGCCTGATTAGACCTGTTGGGAAATAGGGGATAATAGCAAGCAGTTGGATGGGGCGGTCGCCATGTTGAACTTGGAACGGATACTCAAGCAAGATCGACTGATACGGGCGATGACGGGACTCAACCTCAAAGCTTTTGAGGCTCTGTTGCCCAGCTTTACAGAAGCGTATGAGCGCAGTCTGTTCAATGACCAGCAAGGGCGACAACGTGCGGTGGGTGGAGGACGCAAAGCCACCCTAAGAACAATGGAACAGAAGCTGTTGTATATTTTGCTGTACTGCAAATGCTATCCAACGTTTGACT
>CASBQM010000638.1 GCA_949127645.1 Synechococcales cyanobacterium PMM_0036 | reverse complement strand
GTTTTTTACAAGAATTAATCGCGCAAGACGTAGCCCACGCCGCGCACGGTTTGGATCAACCGCTTCTCGCCCTGCTCTTCTAGCTTTAGGCGTAGATAGCGCACATAGACTTCAATAATGTTGGAGTCGCCCATGAAATCATAGCCCCAGACTTTCTCTAGAATTTGGTCGCGGGTGATAACTTGGCGCGGATGCAGCAGGAGATAGTCAAGCAGATCGAACTCTTTGGCGGTCAGGTCGATCGCCCGCCCGCCATAAAACACCTCTCGCGTACTCCGATTGAGGCTAAGGTCTCCAAACTGTGATAGGTCGGGGTTGTCATCATGGGTACGGCGCAGGTGTGCCCGCACTCTTGCCAGCAGTTCCTCAATGCTGAAGGGCTTGATTACGTAATCGTCGGCTCCGGCATCTAGCCCGGTGACGCGATCGCTCACCTCATCTTTTGCCGTCAGCAAAATAATGGGCACCTTAATACCCGTTGCTCTTAGCCGCCGACAGACCTCAATCCCTGTCATTCCTGGCATCATCCAATCCAGAATTACCAAATCGGGAGGCGTTTCACGGGCGATCGTTAGTCCTGTCAGTCCATCATGCGCCACATGAATGGTGTAGCCCTCGCTGTCTAGCTCTAGCTGGATAAACCGCGCTAGTTTAACTTCATCTTCGACCAAGAGAATATTGGCAGGCATAGGTTTTACTAGAAAGGTCTACAGGGTGGTCGGCGAGGGACGGTTTGGGCACGTCATGCCGCTTTAGATTTTGGATTTTGGATTTTGGATTTTAGATTTTGGATTTTAGATTTTGAATTGTCAGATCTCCCTATTGTCAACATTTTTGGTGAGCGGCAGCATCACGGTAAAGATGCTGCCCTGATTGGGTTGGGAGGTGACAGCGACTTTTCCTTTCATGCCTTCAACCAAAGATTTGACGATCGCTAGACCCAAACCCACTCCACCAGTAGAGCGGCATCGAGAGTTCTCGACGCGGTAGAAGGGTTCAAAGATGTGCACCTGATCGTTGAGGGAAATGCCGCAGCCGCGATCGCAAACTTGAATCACAACATGGCTAGGAGTTTCGCTGAGCCTAATGATAACGGGCTGGTCTTTGGCATAGCGCATAGCATTTTCAAGCAAGTGCTTAACGACGCGAATAATTTGCTCTGAATCAGTCTGAGCAACGACTAACTCAGAATCCGCTACAAGCTCGATCGTAGGGCTGGATGGAACCATACTCACAGCCATTGCTACCGCGTCATTGAGAACGACTGGCTCCAGGGAGAATTCCATCGTATCGCTGTTGATTCGAGCCAGATCCACCAAATCTTTCAAGAGCTGAATCGTGCGTTCGGTTTCATCTACTGCCACTTCCAGGGCTTCTTTTTGAGAGTCGGTCAGGTTATTGCAGCGCCGCAGAGTGCTTTGCAGATAGCCATACACCAGGCTTAGGGAGGTGCGAATCTCATGGGAGATGCTGTTAGTAAATTGGTTGGTGAACTGCCGCTGCTGATCGTCAGCTTCCGAAAGCCGCGTAGAGAGGGTGCCAAACGCCTGCATTAGCCCTTTCATTTCGCTGGGAATCTGCTCGATGGATTCCTCTAAATTCGAATGATGACCAGAAGATTGACCAGAAGATTGACCAGAAAGTTGTCCTTGGGCGATCGCCAGACGATTAAGTTGCCGGAGCGGATGCAGCGATCGCCAGATGAAGTAGGCGATCAAGACCCCAACTAGCGCAACGGCTAGAACTGTAGCAAAAACTAGGCTGTTCACCAGCGTGTTTTGCACTTTGTAATCGTGGGTAATGTCTTGCGCCAAATAGACGTGACCGATCGCCTTTCCTCCAATTTGCAAAGGCTGACTACACAGCACCAAATAGCGCCCGTTAACGAGCGACACTTCTGGTCGAGCGGGCATCATGGCTTTGGGCATTAGTGCCGCCTCTGCTGGAAAGCTAGCTAGATTGGTGGAAGCTGCCAACACTTTGCCGTCATTTGCCTTCACCCATAGCCACAGATTGGGAGACGACCACTGATTGATCAACGCCTGAAGCTGAGGGTCGATCGCCTCTGCTGCCGGATAAGCCTCTAGCTCCGCAGGGATACGATCGCTGAGAGACTTGAGGTAGTCTTGGTGATCCACTACCAGCATTTGCTGCATCTGATAGGTTGTCCAAGTGCCAATGCCACTTAAGCCCATCAGCGAAAGGGCAGTTAGCCCCAGCGTCAATCGAAGCTGCAACGAGGTTAAATCGATCCCCCTTTGCTTCAGTGCCTCTAGCGTTTGGTTCAGGTTTTGGCTTAGGTTTTGAGCGGCACGATCGAGAAATTTCATTGCGGCGCTGACTCAGGACACCCAGACCTCTAGACTTAGGTCTGGGCACAATCTATATGTCTGTAGTGTAGCTAAGTCAGCCTTGAGCAAGATGATATTTCGCTGAGGGAGCGTTCAGAACTGGATAAGAAAGGCGATTGCCTGACTGAACGCTTAGCTGAACGCCTAACGCAAATCGTCTTTTGCATCTTCGGCTTTCTTTGCGCCCTCTCGATTGTTTTGCTGCTGGTACAGGTCATGCGCTGCTTGATAAGCCGCGATCGCTTCAGGCTTGCGGTCTCGTCCTGCCAAGGCTCTACCCAAATTGTAGAAAGCATCTGCGTCTTGAGGAGCAAGCTTAGTAACTTCTCGATATTCCACGATCGCCCGGACATAATCTTGCCGCTCTAGCGAAATTTCGCCAATCAGAACGTGAGCTTCTTTCAGGTTAGGCTGAACGGAATTCGCCTTTTCATACTGAGCGATCGCTCGAGTCGTGTCGCCTTGAGCGCGAAAAATATCGCCAATTTGCAGATGCACTAGTCCATTGCGAGGCTCAAGCATGGCTGCTTTTTCAAAGGCAGCCATGCCCCCTGCTACATCTCCTAAGTTGAGCAGCGCCACTCCCAAATTAAGCTGAATCGTACCCCGCCTCGGATCAAGTTGCGCCGCTTTTTGTAAAGCCTCTAGCGCATTCTGATACTCTTTCTCCTGAAGATAAGCAGACCCAATAAACTCATAGACTCGTGCATCATTAGGGCGACTGACTAGCACCTGACGGTAGGCTTCGATCGCTCCTGAGTAGTCTTCCTGCCGTGCCAGTACGACCCCTAGACCCACGTAAGCCGCTACATTGCCTCGGTTGATCTGGGTGGCGCGGCGATAGGCGGTTGCTGCACCAGAATTATCGCCCAGGCTAGCCTTGCTAAAGCCTAGAGCATAGTAGAAATCGCCGTTGTTTGATTCCAAAGATACTGCCCTTTCGTAAGCATCAACTGCCGCCTGAAAGTTGTTTTGTTTGGCTTGCAGAAAGCCGAGTGCGGAGAAAATTCTGGCATTGTCGGGCTTGAGTTGGGCGGCTTCTTGGTAGAGGGCGATCGC
>CASBQM010000637.1 GCA_949127645.1 Synechococcales cyanobacterium PMM_0036 | reverse complement strand
TTGGTGCAGCGGTGCCGTCAATCAAAAAGAAGCTAATGCCGTCGCCATTGCTGCCGTTGAAGGGAGTGCCGCTGTAGGCGAAGAAATCGAAGGTGATGGAAACCCCGCCGTTGGCGGAGATCGGCGCATTGTAGATGATAAAAGAGGCTTGATCTGCCGTGGTATCCGTTAGCCGCAGTGCCCCATTGGTGGGAGTATCGATCGCCACTGCTGCTCCGGGCAACCCATTCGCCGAAGGGGCGGTGCCTGTACGTGCCGTCAAGAAAGGATTGGCTGAGGTCGTTCCAGCTCCAGTGCCAAAAATCCAGGGCTTGGCGGTGACATCTGCTCCTGTAAAACTTTCGTTAACCAGCGTTGCCAAAGTACCAGGATAGGTCGCTAAAACCTGTGGATTGAAGGGGAGGAGCGATCGTCTCTGCCCAGTCGAGTGCCCGGTAGAAAATCCTAAGTTCCAGTTACCTCCCAGCTTGGCATTGCCTACGAGCGCGGTGGCGGCAGCAACATTTGCGCCCACAAGCTGGCTGATCTGTCTCACCAGAGATTTTCCACCGCCATCCGCAGCGACTTCGCAGCCGTAGAGCAGAATTTCTGCATTCACTAGAGATTTTGCCCACTGCTGCATTTGCAGGGCATATTGACCCAGTGTCGACAGATTTAGCCGAGTTGAGCCGAGTTGCAGCTCGCCCGATCGCCCGTGAGAGAGAATATGCAGACTGGCGAGAGGAGGGCGATCGCCCAAAACGCTAGTGATCTGATTGATAGCGTCTTGAGCAGGATCAAGCAAAAAGACTTCGGTATCTGCTTGCAGTCCCTCTAGAAGATGCGCGTAATGGGCGATCGTCGGGTCAATAACGACCAGAGTGGAGCTTTTGAAAGGGGAGACTGGGGCGGAATTTTGAGTGATCATGGGGTGAAGGTAGATGCAAAAGTGGGCTTAACCGTGAATCTGCGAGAGATTGTGAGAAATATAGGGTTTAGGAGCTGCATTGTCAAAAAAAAGCTCCCCGTTGCAGGATACATCTGATCCCAACAACGAGGAGATATTTGAGTAGGATTTCTTAAGGCTCCACACCCCTTTCAACCCAGGACTTTAGTAACCTAGAGTTTTAGCCGTGTCGTTTCTGGTGCCAATTCCAGGCATGGGTCAAGATGCTGTTTAGGTCAGCATACTGCGAGTGCCAACCCAAAGTTTCTTGAGCCTTGGCGCTGCTGCCTACCAGCGCGGGCGGATCTCCAGGACGGCGATCGCATTGCACCACTTTGATTTCGCGTCCTGTAACCTGCTTGGCGGCATCAATCACCTCCCGGACGGAGAAGCCATTGCCGTTGCCCAAGTTAAATGCGTCGCTCTTGCCGTTTTCCAGAAGATACTTCACGCCCAGAACGTGCGCATTTGCCAAATCGCTAACGTGGATGTAGTCCCGAATGCAGGTGCCATCAGGCGTGGGGTAGTCGGTGCCAAATACTGAGATAGAGTCTCTTTTGCCCAAAGCCGTCAGCAATACTAAGGGAATCAGATGGGTTTCTGGGCTGTGATCTTCGCCTAGGCGACTCAGCGGATCGGCTCCAGAGGCATTGAAGTAGCGAAAGCAAACTGATTTCAGCCCGTAAGCGACATCAAAATCCGCCAGAATTTGCTCTACCATCAGCTTGCTAGTGCCATAGGGATTGATGGGAGATTGGGGATGATCTTCGGCGATCGGAACGGCTTGAGGAATGCCATAGGTGGCGCAGGTTGAAGAGAACACCAGCTTTTTAACGTTGGCTGCCGTCATGGCTTCCAGTAAGGTCAGCGTTCCCAGGACATTGTTGCGGTAATATTTGCCCGGATCGTTGACCGACTCGCCCACGTTGATAAACGCCGCGAAGTGCATAACGGCGGCAATGTCGTGGGTGGCAAACAGGCGATCGAGCAAAGGGCGGTCGTTTGTATCGCCTACAATTAGCTCAACCTTTAGCTCCTCGTCTAATAGCTCTCGATGCCCATAGGACAAGTTATCCAGCACCACGACTCCAAACCCTGCCTGCTGTAAAGCCAGTACGGCATGAGAGCCAATGTATCCAGCTCCACCTGTAACCAAAATTGTCGGTTTCTGTGAACCGCTTGCCTGTGACACTGAACTGCTTGCCTGTGACACGATCGCCATCCTCACCTGCTAATAATCGCTGCTGAACGAGCCGTATTTCTCCTGAGTTATAGCAGGTGTATCCCGTAAACTCCCAGATAGTTCCCCAGATTTTGGCTAAACTTTGCTCAAACTTTAATAGAGCTGACGGAATTTTATGACTCAGGTTAGCTAACCCGATCGCCTGCATCGACCCTTGAAACATGATGATTGCCCCTATTGCCCTCGGCAGCTTATTGACTTCGCCTATACCTGCCGTCTTATCTGCCGTACTGCCTACTGCGGCGGCGACCGAGAAGGGCATTGCTAGCTTTGTCCCTGATTTGATTGTGTTGCTGCTTGTAGCAACCACAGTGGCACTGCTCTCGCGCCGCTTTCGGATTCCTTACGTGACAGGGCTAGTGCTTGCCGGACTGGCGATCGCCGAATTTTTGCCTAATCATCGGGTGGGTTTAGAATCTTCGCTGATTCTGAACCTGTTTTTGCCGATTCTGCTGTTTGAAGCTGCCATTAACACCGACATCAGCCGTTTGCGCAGCACCCTCAAACCGATCGCCATGCTGGCAATTCCGGGAGTGATTGTTGCCACAGGCGTGACAGCGGCAGGGCTAAGATTTGCCCTCAATCTAGACTGGATTTCGGCGCTGCTGTTGGGCACCATTTTGGCGATCACAGACACCGTGTCCGTCATTGCTGTGTTCAAAGA
>CASBQM010000636.1 GCA_949127645.1 Synechococcales cyanobacterium PMM_0036 | reverse complement strand
TGGTATGCGCCCATGATTACCGGACAGCTTGTAGAACTCAACGCCATTCAGCCGTTGGAAGATTGGCTAGACCGCAGTCCTGTGAAAGATGAAATTGACCCGGCGTTGCGAGAGGCGATCGCCCTAGAAGGTCACATCTGGGCAATCCCCTTTGATGTCAATAATGTCGGCATTTTCTATCGTCCTAGCCTATTTCAAGCTGCTGGAATCACAGAAATTCCCAAAACCTGGGACGAACTGCGGCAAGTTGCCCAGAAGCTCACGATTCCTGAGAGAAATCAGCATGGGATACTGCTGCCTCTCGGCAAAGGAGAGTGGACGGTGTTCACCTGGCTCCCCTTCATGTGGAGCGGCGGCGGCGAATTGGTGGCGCAAGACCTACAGAACGCCTCAACTCAAGTCCAGCTTGACAACTCGGGGGCGATCGCTGCCCTGCAACTCTGGCAAGACTTGATCCGCGAAGGTTCTGCCGTCCTTTCTCAGCCTGAGCGAGGCTATGAGCTAGAGGGCTTCCTGTCAGGTAAAGTCGCTATGCAGATTACGGGACCCTGGACGCTCGGACAGTTGCAGGATACAGGCGTTGATTATGCTGTGATGCCCATCCCCACAGGCACGAAACCTGCGACCAGCATTGGCGGAGAAAATTTGTTTATCTTCAAAACTACGATCGCCGAAGAGCAAGCGTCCCAGGTCTTTGCAGAGTATGTCCTTAGCGAAGCTTTTCAGACGGAGTGGGCGCTGGGCACAGGCTATCTGCCCGTCAACCTCAAGTCTCGTCAAAGCTCCGCCTATCAGGAGTTTATTGCCAAACAGCCCGTGCTAAAGGTCTTCCTGCAACAGGCACAATATGGGCGATCGCGCCCCATTTTTCCTGGCTATAACCGTATTTCTGAAAGCTTGGGACGGGCGATCGAATCGGTTCTTTTGCAAAAAAATACGCCGGAAGCAGCGCTAAAAATTGCTCAACAGCGGCTTGATTTAGCTTTGGGTCAATAATAGATTAAAGGCTCTGTAAATCTATCAACCATAAAGATTTGTCCACTTTCTGATTAATTTTATGAAACCCATTTCGTTTAGCCTGTAGTTGCTGCTATATCTAGGGTTGGTGCTATATCCAGGGTGAAGCATAGAACAATTCCCTGCCGTTGCGCTACAGAATTATCTACTTTGGGCACAAATAACTTTAGACAGTCGCAAGTCTTTGGCGAAAAGTTTTTAGGTGAAGTTATGAATCGTCAGCTATGTAAGCGTTTATATCGATTGAGTCTTTGGGGTGGCGGAGCGCTGTTGGGCTTGGCGCTAGGGATGCCAGAGATTTGGATAAGCAGCCTCACTCCTCCCGTTCAGGCACAGGGCATGAGCCAGGAAATTGCCAGTCTGCGACAGTCGAGCGATCGCTGGATTGAGGTCAATGTCACAACTCAGCGCCTAGTCGCCTGGGAAGGCAATACAGCCGTCTACGCTGTCGTTGTCTCCACGGGTACCGAAAAACACCCGACGCTAATGGGCACTTTTGCGATCGAAGATAAGCTGCGCGTTACCCGGATGCAGGGCGATGACTATGACGTGCCCGATGTCCCCTACACGATGTATTACGATGGCGGCTATGCGATTCATGGAGCCTACTGGCACCGCAGCTTTGGTACTCCCGTCAGTCATGGCTGTGTCAATGTTGCGGTCGATCATGCGCGGTGGCTATTTAACTGGGCATCAGTGGGAACTCCGGTCGTCGTTCATGATTAGCTCACGATTAGCTCACGATTAGCTAAGCTGTACTACCGGAAAGTTATCGATCAACGTCCGAGCGGTCAAAATATCCTCAACGGTGATTCTCAAAAACCGAGATTCATCTACTTGAAACTGTATCTTCACGCGATCGCTCCCTGGAAATCCTGGCGGATCAAGCCGAGCGATCGTTTGTCCTTCGTTCTGTTCATTGAGCGATTTTACGGTGGGTGTTTTACTCGACGATTTTCGAGTCACTAGGCGATCGCCCTCAAAGTATACTTCAGTGGTATTAGTTTCTGTCCCCAGTTCGCCCACTACCAGTTCAATCTTAGGCTGATTTTCAATAGAAGCGCCCAGCGTCAGCTCGACCGGATTGAGCATGGGGTAAGGCTGTCCTTGCTTGATAATCGGATGCCATGCGTGGCAATTATTGCGCCGATCCCAGAAGCGGATGCCGTAGCTATGGTAGAGGTAATCTTTCACCTCTATACCCTGACTAATTTGCAGTGCGCCCTGAGCGATCGCCTCAAAGGGTTTGTCCGACCGGATTTTTTCAGCCGAAAAATATTGCTCAATCCAGGTTTTGACTGCCGGAATCTGAGCGGTGCCACCCACTAGCAACACGGCATCTATATCATCGGCAGTTAGCCCTTGGCGCTGGGCTTGCTGCATCACTTGAGTCATAGATTCGTCGAGGCGATCGAAAAACTGATGTTCTTGCAAAATCGTGGTGAAGCGATCGCAGTCTAGCTGAAGCTCATAGCTCTCAAAGGTTTCGTCGTTAAAGTAAATTTCTGTAGCTTCAGACTGTTGGGAAAGCTGCACCTTCAGTCGTTCGGCAAGGCGCAACGTCAGCGGAGATACAGATAGTCCCTGAGTTTGGACAAAATAATCGACCAGCCAGTTATCAATGTCGGCTCCGCCTAGGTTTTGTCCTGCCTTTGCCAACACCCGCGCCACTTTCGATCGCTGGGTTGAGTCTTCCAGAACTTTTTTGCCCCACTTCAGCAAAAATCCTACAGGTTTAGGGCTTGCCTGAGCCGAGCTTTCCAGCTTTACCAGCGACAAATCCAGCGTGCCGCCGCCAAAGTCTATCACTAGCAGCGTTCCTTGATTCGCTAGCTCTTGATGCGCCAAGCCATAGCCCAAAGCCGCAGCAGTCGGCTCATCCAGCATCCGCACCTGCTCAATTTGCAAAGACTTACAGAGTTGCGTCAGCCACAGCCGATAGCTCTCAAAGCTGTCTACGGGCACCGTAAATACTAGGGAGTCGAGGTTGGGATCGAGTGCCTGAATTTCCTGAATCACGCGGGTTAAGAACCACTGCCCCGCCTGCTCAAACGTCATGGACTGTCCATCTAGCTCCGGCAAAAAGCCCTGAATTTCTGCCCCAATACCGCGCTTGATATTCCGAAAAAATCGGGAATTTGTGCTGATATCAAAGCCGCGATCGCGCACCATTTGTCCGGCAATTACTTCGCCCCTCAGCGCATCTTCGACGTACAGCAAGCTGGGAATCAGCGGCGGATTCTCCCCTAGCCTAATCGAAAGATCTCCTAATGCCAGGGTTTCCGGCTGTTGCGTCACCGGATTCCACCGCACCACCACCGTATTGCTCGTGCCAAAATCGATCGCGTAAACCATAAGCTTTGTCCGAACGGTTTTCTGTCATTTAACGTCCCTCTCCCGCTCTGAGAGAGGGGTTGGGGTGAGAGCGGTTTGAGTTTTGTCAGCCAATCAGGAAATTCGGGAAAGATTTTCTGAAGAACAATCCGGAATGAGTTCATTTGACGGTGAGGAACAACTTGTACAGTTGAGGCACGCTTAGAGTGGAAAATTCTTTATGGAAAATTCTTTAACCGAAAGATTATTTGCCGTCCTGCTCAGCCTAATTACGTTGGGATCAGTCGCTACTCTAACCTATATTCTGATTACCGCTGAGCCATCAGTGATCCCCACCCAGAGCTACTTGCAGCACTAATTTTCTTGAGTTTCCTTGCCTATACCACCCGCAGTACGCTAGGAACCGTCACCGATTCAAACGATCGAATCTCTTCCAATGCTGCCCGGAAGTTCCCTTCACGAACGTGATGTGTAATCACGACTATTTCGGCGCGATCGTTCCGTAGCCCAATTTGAACGATCGATTCTAGGCTAACGTTGTGACTGCCAAAACAGGTGCCCAGCTTACCAATTACGCCGGGATGGTCGTGGGTGAGAACTCGCGCATAGAAACGAGTCACGAGATCTGAGATGGGAGCGATCGTGCAGTAGTCTTGATGGGAACAGGCTAATAAGGGATCAAGTAAGGGCTTGCCGTCGGCTTGCACATTGTTACCTTGAGCCACATTGCTACTCCGACCCATATTGCTACCCCGACCCACCTTCAAAATGGCGGCGATGTTCAAAATATCCGACACGATCGCACTTGCCGTAGGGCCAGCTCCGGCTCCCGGACCATAGAACATGACCTGTCCGACCGGATCGCCCTCAATCAAAATGGCATTAAATACGCCGTTGACGCTTGCCAAAGGATGGATCTTGGGCACGAGCGTAGGGTGAACTCGCACCTGAAGCTGAGCCAGACCTGAATCTTCGTGAGCGATTTGAGAATCACGCTTTGCCGTGGCTAGAAGCTTAATCACAAACCCCAGCTTTTCGGCATAGGCAATATCAGCGGCGCTCACCTGACGAATGCCCTCACAGTGAACCTCTGCTAGCTTAATCCGTCCGCCGAAGGCAAGAGAGGCAAGAATCGCAATTTTGTCTGCTGCATCCAGTCCATCGACATCGGCGGTCGGATCAGCCTCAGCATAGCCCAACGCCTGTGCGTCTGCTAAAACAGACTCAAAGCTGCTGCCCTCCATCTGCATCCGGCTCAGAATGTAGTTCGTCGTGCCATTGACGATGCCCATGATCATCTGAATTCGATTGGCGCACAAAGATTGCTTCAACGGTTCAATCACCGGAATGCCGCCCGCCACAGCCGCTTCTAGCAGCACATAGACCCCCGCCTCATTCGCTGCTGTAAAAATCTCGTCGCCAAAGCGGGCGATCGCCGCCTTGTTTGCTGTCACCACGTGTTTGCCGTGGGCAATGGCTTTCAGCATTAGGGATCGCGCTGGCTCTAGCCCCCCTATCACCTCAACTACGACATCAATATTGGGGTCAGTAACGATCGCATCTAGGTCAGTGGTGAGGAGCAGATCAGGCGGCAACTTCACGGCACGAGGTTTGTCAAGCGATCGTACCCCTATGCGATACAGCTCAATTTCTTGTAGCAACGGATGTCTCTGAGCCGGATTCAGCAAAATCTCTGCCGTTCCTGCTCCGACGGTTCCTAATCCTAGTAGACCAACCTTAAACGCCACGATCTAAACTCACTACGAGACTGCCTTAACATCCCTAATTGTATGAGAGTTTTACCAGAGCGATTAGGCAAGCCCCATGAAACCAGCCAAACAAAAACCCCGGCACAAAGTACCGGGGAGAACTAGTTGCATTCAGGAACAATGCTTTAGAGGTTGATTAGAGAATAGCGATCGCCTATGGCGTTAGTTAAGCGCTCCTGTGACAATTCTGTGTCGGGTGATCCTATGCTAGAAGAGATAGGCTGGGGGATAGGGGGGCAAAGACCTGCTTATGCAAACAGGATAAGGTCACGCTTTATTTCTTTCCTCTACCCTATTTCCTTCTCTGTATAACCCTCAATCTTCATCCACACTTTAAACTCTCTTGACAGTTACACTTATTCAGATGCTATGGGATGTTCTAAGATGTAGCTGAAAAGGGGCTTTTGGTGTTTGGAAATCAGCATTGCAAGGCACTCGCGTTATGGGATTTGATATTCCAAGGCGTTAGTATTTGCCAAGGTTGTACTCGTGAGCGTTTGCACTTGTAGTAAATGTTAGGCTTTATCTATCAGGTTAGAGCTTGCCAAGTTAGAGCTTGCGTTGATACTAGAAGCAGCTACATTGCCTGAAGCAATAGCCACTAAATAGGTTGTCCAAGTCTGACCTGCTCGTAATCTTCTTGTACTCCTGAAATCGATCGCCCTGTGTTCCAGGAAATTCCTAAAACTAGGTTGAGATGCTTAGCCAAAATCAGCGGCGTTATTCGATTCTTTACCCCCATTTTGCTGATGCTATTTCTGAGGCTACAGTGCCGCAACGAATAAATATGCCCCAGCGCCAACCCCAGAGTGAAGCAGCGAATGAAACAGCGATCGATCGCCCTACTGATCCTCTCACTTCTGCCTGCCCACCCATTGATTCCTCTCCCCTTGGTTCTTTGCCTACTGACCTTCCTTCTGACATTCCGGCTGCCGTTGAAGATGGAAATGCTTTGCAGATTTTGAAGTATTTGCAGACGGGAAATCTCTGGGTTGTGAATAGCCGTCGGCGCAATGGCTTAATTCTTTGTAAGTCGTTCTATGCTGAGTTTGCCGGGCCAGGAGCTGCCGTGGGAGGCATTTTTGACATGGACTGTCAGGCAGTGATTCCAGTCGGCAATTTGTCTATTATTCAGCCCAATTCCCATGAAGAGCGGCATGATGCTTATCTGATTCGCCGCCAGTGGATTCGTCTTACCCAACAGTTTACCGATCAGTCTGTGCCGCTCCAGCGCGCCCAGATGATTCTCAATCAGTTTGAGAACTATTTTGACCAAGAGACGATCGCCCGTATTCCCGACGAAGCCTTCGCTTTACTGGTAGGCGTATTGCCCTACTCAGTCCGAATGGCGCGACGCAGACCCAGCAAGCTCAACGTTAAAGCCAAGGCTTGAGCCAAACACTATCTTTGCAAGTTAAGTAACTCTTCCAGGGCGGCTAGCAGCTTGATCCGAACCGTCAAAATTTTTGCCAGAGCATCCCGACCTTGAGTATCGAGTTTGAAGTGCCAGGATACATTGACGCTGAAGAGTGATGTTTGCACTTTACCCATGACTTTGATTTCGGCGTTCTTGGCTTCAGCACTTTGAAGTACGCCCTCACGAGGCAAAACCCTCATTCCTTTGGCTTCTTTCGCTAGATATGCGGCGATCGCTTCCCGCCCCACAATGGCTCCTTCAAAGGGAGGATAGAGCATTCCTGTATCTGAAAATAGGCTTGCGGTAAGCTGAAAGGCTTCAGCATTAAAGGTTTCAAAATAGCGGAGGATTACAGGAGAAGAGACTCCGGCGATCGCATTGTCCGAGCCTGTATTTAGATTGCCTGTATTTAGATTGCCTGTATTTAGACTGCCTGTATTTAGACTGCCTGTATTTAGATTGCCTGTATTCAGACCAGTCGATGAATGAGTCATGATTGCCTTCCAAATTTATCTGGCTCAGCATTTCAACACAGGCTACCAAGCCCCATAGCAATCTATCTATGCCCTAAGTTATAAATCTCCAGATTGCGTTATTTTTCTTCTGTTTCACCTCTGGTAAATTCGGGCACACTATCTTAGTTCCTTCGGATAGGGGATGTGCCTCCTGGCTGCAAAGACCGGGAGGCTTTTTTTTCAGTGAAAGATGGGCATTTCACTTCACAATCCTAAAATCGCCTCCTGCCTCACTTTTTTATGCATTGATCCGTAAATTACAGCAATTTTCAATTGCATAAACCACAGTTATTTTTTTAGATGCCTTGCGGAGCAAGGCGTCTAAAAAAATAACCCATACTTAACCAAGCGCAAAGCGCTGTAATGAGTACTAGACACGCCACTCTCCTCTAACACCATTTTTGACCAGAGAAGAAACTTATTAAGTACAGCTATTCTTATTCTAAATTTGAACACTACTGAACCAAAATTAGAGCGCTATGATGAACGCGATCGCTACCATCAGAAAACCCGCCTAATGTAGTACAGAAGCGATCGACCTGGGCAACGACAGCCTTACCCATGCCGAGAAACTTGACCTCAAGTAATTGCCATTCTTCTATAATGAATTACGGAAAGGGCTGTCCCCCTTCATCTTGATCCTTCTGAGTCTGAGCTACTTATGTCTGAGCGCCCCCTACCTGAGCCACCCCTACCTGAGCCACCCCTGCCT
Source organism: Synechococcales cyanobacterium PMM_0036 (assembly GCA_949127645.1). GTDB lineage: Bacteria > Cyanobacteriota > Cyanobacteriia > Elainellales > Elainellaceae > Drouetiella. Next base: position 4 of record CASBQM010000636.1, on the reverse strand, counting down.
GAGC
>CASBQM010000635.1 GCA_949127645.1 Synechococcales cyanobacterium PMM_0036 | reverse complement strand
GGCGACTCCCTCGCATGGCTTGCCGCGAAATTCCAGTTTCTGTCGCATCGCTCCTGCCAGTTGTCCAAGGTCGAGTCCTTCGCCTGACGTTAGGTGCCAGAGATCGAAAAGGTCGCGGGGTTCGTTGCGTGCCCTGTCTGCGAGCGCCAGTGTTTTCTCGGTGGCAATTTCCTGAAGCGAGTACACGCGAATGTGCCGGTCTTCGGGCAGGTCGGCAAACTCTTCGTAGCCTCGCAGGACGGGGCGCTCCAATAAAGGAAACACAAGTTGTTCCCGCAGCGTGACATCCACCTTGACGTTATTGCCAGTCGGCAACGGCCCTTCATATTTGAGGTAGAAGGTGTAACTGTTTTCGTGGGACTGGCGGTCTTCGCGATCAAACTTGAACACGATGCCGGACGCATCGTACACAGCGGCATAGATCGATTCCAGGCGTTTGACCAACTCCTCAAATGTGATCGGCTCGGTCAGCGTAAAATCAAGATCTTCGGAGAAGCGATAGTCTTCGAAGTAGCAACGCTTGAGTGCCGTGCCACCTTTGAATCCGAGGACCGGCTTGAGATCGGATTCGGCGAGTGCAGCCAGAAACCAAGCAAGGCAATAGTCGCGCTCAAGCACGCTCTCCTGGAAGCGTCGTCCGCCTTCCTTCGCGAGCCGGTTGGCAAGCAATGAAATGTTTCGCTGAGGGATCATCTACGTTGTCCTGACGGTTTCGAGTTCTTGGGGCGTGACATTAAGTTGAATCCGCCAGCGACGCAAGTGCACACCTTCTTTCGGAAGCATGGGGTCGAGGAGAAGGTAGGTGTCGGTCAGTTTCTTGCGCAGGCGAGCCAGTTCTGTCTCTGGCGCGAGCCCGTACAACTCAAGCAGGTATCCCAACCGACGGACGACGGCTCCGATTCCGAGCCGCAGCGCATAATCGACCAGTCTTGCGACGTTGATGTCATCGTGCCGCATCCAAAGTCCCTTGGCAACTTCGGAAACGCCACCACAATATTCCGGTTGGCGCAGACCATCAATGACAGTGCGTTCCAGGTCGCTGACCTCCACCGCTTCCTGTTTGGTGACCCAGTGTTTGATCGTTCCAAAATACTGCTCGGGTCTTACAAACACGAATCGAAATTCAGTGCCATGCAGCACCCTGCTCCGCAACCGCTTCGAGCTGGAAGCGAACACGGCGAGTTGGGGCTGCGTGACCATCCGGTGAATCTCCATTGCCGACGCGTGCGAGATGAAAACCGGTGCATCGCCTGCAAGCTTGGACGCTGTCAAATAAGGGTCGCCGGAGTATTCTTTGGTGCTTCCCAGTTCCGGGGGAACGATCACGAACAAACCTGGTTTGAGCCGGGAGACAAGACCCCGGCGCGCTGCCTTGTGAAGCAGGCTGCTTGCGATCTTCGGACTGAGGCCAGTGATTTTCTGGGAGTCCCCAAGGGTGAATGTCGTTTGCGATTGATCGTGAAGCCCAGCCAGAAGGATGGCCATCTGCCGACCGACCGTCTTGCCGGATTCGTTATGCTGTATGATCATCAGGTCGCCCTAGAAGTAATGTATAGCACACAAAACATAACAGGTATTATGCCCTATGTCAAACAGATTGCCTGCTGGGCGATTGCAAGCGATTCAAGTATAACCGGCTGAATGCTCTCTCCAAATCTTATCCGGCCTTAACTCTTCGCTTTCGGCGTCTTCGAAAACGGTGTCTTTGACAACCTGGATTTTCCAACGGCATTCTCTTGCACCACCACACAAGCCCACCTCTTCGCCCGGGTGATGGCGTTGTAAAGCTTTCGACGATGCGAATCCAGGTCCCCTCCCACAATGAAAGGCCAAAGCACAATCACTCCCTCGAATTCACGATTCTTTGCCTGATTGATGGTCATGGCTCGAATGATCATTGAAGGCTTGTCTGGCAAGAACGCTCGCCGCGATTGGAGGATTCTGCCAGCAGCGGCAATCAATGCTGCCTCTGTAAAGTTCGCCAGTCCTTTGAGACGATGCTGGCCTAGTGCCCATTCGTACAATTCGCGTTCCGCATCGCGCTTGCTCACACACAGTTCGGCAAGCCGATCCAAACTGATGCCTAAGGATAAATCGCCGAGTCTCGCAATTAGGGCATCCCGTTCGCTCTCGCTACTAGATTCCCACTCGACACGAAACGGACCAACCGGCTTCTGCACGCCAGAGGGCTGTATTGGCTTTTCAGTTAACCTCGTAACGACATCACAGACAAACGCGCTCGTCTCTGGCCCGGTGGGAGTTAGGATGACCACATCTTTGAGCCCGTTATATGCCAGGCCACGAGCGGCACCTCCGGCTCCAACGTTGGCATTCTTCGCCGGGCATAGGCGGGATGCCAAGGTGTCGCCACAATCACAACTCGAGCGCAACTGATCAGCGACCTGAAGCAGGACGTGTTGACTCGTTCGGCGATTGCCCGTCAACACTGTCTGTTTTCCATTCGTACTGTGCAACCACTCAACCGCCTCGCTCTTGCCCGTCGTCGCCAAATCCTGAAACTCGTCGGCAGCCGCGATCATGTGACTGCATGATTCGATTGCCTTAATGACTTCGAGACGATCACCCTGGCAGTCCTGAAGTTCGTCAACAAGAACGACTGGATAACGTCTTGCGAGCCATTGTGCAACCTGAGGTTTCTGGAGAAGTGCCGCGCCGACTTCACAGATCCTCTTGAAGTCTGGGGTTTCGCTAACCACGTTCAAATTCGGGTCAATCTCTTTGCCGAGGCTACGCCATCGGCAGACGATCAAACGAACCAAACTGTCGATGGTGCATGCGTGGAATCTACCTTCTATCGCTACAACTTTCCCCAGCGTCACATGCATCCGTCGTCGGGAGCCGTGCAAATACGTCACGCCCAAAACCGCTTCGTTTTCTCGTAACGGGCGTTCAGCCAAAACTCTCTTCAGGGACTGGACAAGGTTGTACGTCTTTCCACTGCCTGCTGGACCCTCGAAGTACTCAAGGCTCAAGCTTCACTCTCCATACGGCGCACTTCGCCGAACCGCTCTTTGCGTCCTTTTCAGCAAACTCTGGCGCGACCGTCCCGCCTGCGATTTGAACGAACCCATCCAATAGCGCCCGCACGGATTCCTTAGCTTTCTCTGAGCGTGAAATCGCCGAAGTAATCGCCTCGTGTGCGAGAAAATCTGTCTTTGCACCTTTGTCTTTGGTTTCCTTCTTGAGCCATAAGACAATCGCCGGTACAGAATCGGGGGTATCGGGAAACTCCTGCTTAATAGTGTTCACAAGGTTGGTGTCCTTGCCCATGACCCAACCGACTACGTCCTCCATCACCCATCCTTTGGGCCACTGAATTACGCACTCCGGTGGCTTTGCGGCAGCAACGAGATCCTTGACGTACCCATCACCAGCCTCGTCGCCATCGACCAGAGCGATTGCTCCCGGTCGCACTCTAACGATATGCGCAACAGTGAGCAATACACATGCGTCGTGCGTAGGAGCCAGTCCAAACACTGTTCCGAAAGGGGCGGCCCCTTCTTTTGCACTGAGATCCCAATCCGTCATCGCGCACCGGGAAAAGCCACGGAGCCATTCGACATCGGTTCGCCCCTCAGGAACGAGTACAAAGCGATGCATCAAAGCCTCAATAAACTCTTGCCGGTGCTCCTGGAAAAGTTTGCGCTCCCCGTTCTTTGCCGTCGCGGGCAGTGGTCCGTCCAGCATGGGAGAAACCGGGTGAGATCCATCCCGTTTGAAATTGACGAAACGCACATGTCGAGCGGGCCACACCGCCGCGACTCGTGGCGAATGGCTTGTACAGACCAGTTGGTCACACGCATTACGGAGTTGGTGAAGCACCTGCGCTTGAGCGCCGGGCGACATGTGCAACTCCGGCTCTTCGACCACGATGATGACGTTTTGTTTCGCCTTTTGTCGCCGTGTCGCGATCTGAAGGACGAGCAGGGCCGTTTGCAGCGACAGCAAACCAGAACCATGGCGACCGGCAGGTAGTGACACTGAACCCTCGTAGCGATAGTGCGGCACCAACGCCTGAAGCAGTGAATCCGCATCCGTGCCGGTTAGACGAAGTTCCAGCGACGCATCGCCAGGGATCAATTTTTGGGTTCGTCAGTAGAATCTATGGGTGAGTTCAGGTTCGGGTAGCTTGCCAAGTGAATGATAGAGGGCGAGTTCGAGCACACGGTAAGTGCGGAAGCCGTAGGATTTTCTCATAG
>CASBQM010000634.1 GCA_949127645.1 Synechococcales cyanobacterium PMM_0036 | reverse complement strand
TCAGGTGCAGGAACTCCAGGCACAGGAATTTGTGGCGGATAGGGATCGGGCATAGGCGATGGCGGCAGCGGGTCTGGCATGGGCGGCTGTGGCATAGGCTGTGGCGGCAGTGGCGGCTCTGGGGGAGCAACAATGGCGCGTTCAATTAGAGCTTGTGATTTGATTAAGATGCGATCGAATGTCATAGTAGCCTCTAGAATTTTGCTCATTTCAGATCAACCGGCTAGCTCTTCTTCTTTGTGGGTCGCAATTGTGCAGTCCGAGGTGGGATGAGCAACGCATATGAGAACATAGCCCTCAGCAATCTGATTCTCTTCTAGAAAAGATTGATCGGCTTGGTCAACTGTGCCACTCACTAGCTTACCTGCACAGGTTGAGCAAACGCCCTGACGACAGGAGAAAGGAAGCTCCATTCCATCACTCTCAGCAGTTGCCAAAATATATTCGTCATCTGGGACTTCTACCGTTTGGTCGATGCCCTCGCTCTCATTCATTAATCTAATTTTGTATGATACTGCCACTCGCTCTTGCCCCCTATTCAGATGTTGATTGCTCATGTAGACTGCAAGACAATTTGCCTTTAGCGAGTCACCTACGTGCAAAAGTATCGTGATTGATTTAGGAATCTCTCTGTCTGGAGGCAGCTTATCTTCTGAATTCGATCGCCTCTAAGACAGATTTCCTGCTTTGCACTAAAGTCAGCCCTGACTGCAAAACAGCCGTTTAGACGATCGCCCCTCAATTCTTTAACCTCTGAGCGCTACAATAAGTCCAGCATTGCAGAAAAAACTGCGCCCCTCCGGGAATCTCCAGAGAGGGTCTTTCTAGGTTTTTAGCAACAGTTGCGGCGACGTTTGGAGAGTCGGGTATGGCAATTCTTCACGGTAGCTGGATTTCTCAACCTCCAGATCAAATTTCGGCTTCAGCCGTGACGACAGAAAGATCGACGGGAGACTCGATCGCACGCACGGGCTTTTTTATTTGGGGCGAGGTCTGGCGGCGAGTTGAACCTCTTGTCTTGGAGGATTTGCCGCTGGAGGATTTGCCAGGATCGAACTCTTTGAATTCAGATGCACAACACCCTTTTGCCATGACGGCTGAAGAGCTGCGGGATGAACTGCGATCGCTCCATGTATCCCAGCAGCTTAACTGGACGGTGGCAGACTTCTCGCTAGAGGCGGTACGCGGGAAATCTCGTAAACGCGGGGCGACGCTAGAAGCCGAGCCGCTGGAGCGATCGTCTCGCTGGCAGACTTTTACCTTTACGGCTCCCACCTACCGTACGGCGGCTGATCATCAGGCAGCTTTTGTCCCTCGGCACTCTGCGGCGGCGGCAGACCCAGAAGATGTCCAGGTGCTATGTCCCTGGCTGGTGCAGGGTCTTTGGCTGACGGCGGCTGAGGCTCTGGCGCTGCTTCAGTCTTTGCCCCTTAGTTCAGTTCAGGAAGAGGAATCTGCTTGGATGGGCGCAGATCTGAGATTTTGGTCTCATGTGGCGCGTTGGCAGCTCGATTTGCTAGCGCGAACTAAATTTTTGTCCCAGCTTACACGCTTGACGGCAGAACGGGCGATCGCTCACTGGCAGGTGGTCATTGACAGCGCCACCGATCAGGCGCGACTAGAGCAATTTACCCGCCAAATGCCCGGAGCCTGTTGTGCCTACGGCTTAATGAATAAGGGCTTAAGCAATGGGAGCTTGAGTGAGAGAGGCTTAACGAATGGGGAACGCCTGATTCGCTCTTTCCTGAACAGCACGATCGATACGGCGGTGCGATCGCTCACTGCCCTCCAGCCCTTGCCCAATTTTCCCTTGTCTAAAGAAATGCCTCTACGAGAGTGGCTTCAGGCGCTAGGGGGCGATCCTGTGATTGCTTTAGATTCTGCTAAGCTCGATCGCTTAGAGTCAACGCTGACGCAGTGGACGGCATTGCTTCAGCATCAGCTCAACCAGAAACTTGCCGCCTTTCGCGCCTGCTTTTACCTCCAGCCTCCGGCTACAGGTCAAGGTAATTGGGCGTTGGAATATTACCTACAGGCGGTGCATGACCCAGAGTTTTTGGTGGGCGCTCGGATAATTTGGAAAAATCCGGTAGAGCGGCTGGAGCATATGGGGCGATCGATCGATCTGCCGCAGGAAACGCTGCTGGCTGGGTTGGGTCTGGCTTCTCGGCTGTATCCGGCGATCGAGCCGAGTCTTCAGGTACAGCAGCCGCAATCTTGTCCGCTCAACCCGCTTCAGGTGTATGAGTTTATCAAGGCGACTGCATGGCGCTTGCAGGACAGCGGTTTTGGGGTAGTGCTGCCGCCGAGTTTGGCAAATCAAGAGGGCTGGGCAAATCGGCTAGGGCTACGAGTACAGGCAGAAGCGCCTAAGCTGGGTAAGAAGCAAAGGCTGGGATTGCAAAGCTTGCTGAACTTCAAGTGGGAGCTGACGATCGGCGGACAGCGATTGTCTAAGGTGGAGTTCGATCGCCTAGTGGCACAAAATGCTCCTCTGGTGGAGGTAAACGGCGAATGGGTGGAGCTGCGTCCGCAGGATATTAAGGCGGCTCAGACCTTCTTTGAGAGTCGCAAGGATCAGATGGCGCTGTCTCTAGAGGATGCGCTGCGCATCAGTACGGGCGACACACAAATGATTGAAAAACTTCCTGTGGTTGGCTTTGAAGCATCGGGCACCTTGCAGGAGCTAATTAATGCCCTCACTACCGGAAATCAAAGCGTTGAACTGATCTCTACACCTAAAGGCTTTCAGGGCGAGCTGCGTCCCTACCAATTGCGGGGGGCATCCTGGCTAGCGTTCCTGGAGCGCTGGGGACTGGGAGCCTGTCTTGCAGACGACATGGGGCTGGGCAAAACGATTCAGTTCATCGCCATGATGCTGCACCTGCAAGAGC
>CASBQM010000633.1 GCA_949127645.1 Synechococcales cyanobacterium PMM_0036 | reverse complement strand
CGCTACGCCAACTTCGTCACCCTTTGCTAATCTGGCAACAGCAGCTCATGCTGCTGTTGCCAGATTAGCAAAGGGTGACGAAGTTGGCGTAGCGTAATGGTTTCCGGCTGATCGCTTTTGCCGATCGCCTGGCTTAACGGTTGAAAATTGACAAAGCGGGGAGGATTTGCGTCTAGCCAGAAGGAATAGCGGGCACGAGCCGTGGCTAGATCAAGGACAGTAGCGATCGCCAGCAGCCTTTCCAGATCGAGCAGGACAGCCGCAACCTGTTCAGTCAACTTGCGCCGCACAGTTTCTTCTTCGACCTGCTCCTGACGCAACAACTGACGCATCTGATTACCGTGACTGACGATCGAGTGTGGCTCGACATAAAGCGTTGCGCCGCTGGTAGAGGTGTCATGAACCACGCCCGGAATTGCGTCTTTGTGAGTGGCTTTAACCGGAATCACAAACCGATCGCCTCTCTGGGTAATTAGCGCTTCTTGAACGGCGTTAGACTGGCGCTGCAAGAGATTTTGCAGCATTTGCTGGATACGATCGCGCACCTGACGCAGGCTATTCCGGATGCCCTCTAGCTTGGGGCTAGCTCGATTTTCTACCTGTCCGCGATCGTCAATACAGCGATGAATTTCTTGCTCTAGCTCAGGGTAGGTGCGCAGTTCAGCCACAAGAGCCGTCAGTACAGGCAGATTTTCCTGACTGTCGATGACCCGACGCAACTGGCGGCTTCCGGCTAACGTCGTGGCAATTTCTAGCAGCTCACTCCCCGACAAAATACCCTGAAGTCCGGCTCTTTCCAAGGAATCGCCAATGTCGTGAATCCCCTCGAACGATAGCCCGTTTGGCACGTCATTATCTAGCCGATAGACTTCCTTTGTTTGCGCCAATAGCTCTAGGCTTTCTTCAATGCGATCGGGAATTCTCAGGTTTTGGGTGGCTAAGACCCCCAGTTTTGTGGCAGCAAACGTTGCCAGATGACGGCACAGACGCGACCATTCCAGTAGTTGTAGAGTTTCGGCTTGAATCAAGGTTTTGGCTAGAGTGATGGCGAGGAGCGGGCGAGATCGCTTACATCCTTTTATTCTATCGAAACAAAGGAATTGGGGCAGATGCGGGCTTTGGAGTAAGCTTCCCAGAACGGCGCAGTTTTAGGAAAGAGCTGGGGTTTTAGAGTAACTTCTTAGGTTTTTAGAGTAACTTCTTAGGTTTTTAGAGTAACTTCTTAGGTTTTCAGAGTAACAATGTACGATAGTGGGTAGTACCCCTCACCCACTGCGCTTCATGGATGCATTTGCTCCTAACCCGCCTGAATGGACTCAGACTGCTGCCCATGCCCACGAGTTTTGCTGTCCAAACTGCCGGACATTGACTCCCGGAGCAGAACAGGTTTGGATTAATCGTCGATCGCCTGTGTATTCAGAAGACCGTCGCCGCAGATGGCAAGAATTTTATAAATGTTCATGCGGTACCGCTTGGTGGAGTTGGAGCAGCGATCGTCCACCCACAACGCTGAACAAGCCAGAGATTCCTCCTCAGTTGCTTTGGGAAAATCAAAATTTGTTCGATATTTAGCTTGATATTTAGCAGACAAAGCATCACTCACCCATATCCCCATCTGCCCGTGCCGTTGACTTCTAGCGATCGCCACACCATCCGTTTTCTAATTGAGTCGCAGCTTCAAGCCTTTCAGCGCGATGATGCCAGGACATCCTTCTCGTTGGCGAGTCCTTCTATTCAAGATCAGTTTGGTACGCCGGAAGCTTTTCTGGCAATGGTCAAAGCAGCTTATCCTTCAGTCTATCGTCCGCGATCGGTAGTGTTTGAAGACGTGACTATGGTGCAGGGTTTGCCTGCCCAGAAGGTAATGCTGATGAGTGCTGAGGGCGAGTTAATGAGAGCCGTATATCTCATGCAACAGCAGCGTGACACGACGTGGAGAATTCACGGCTGCTTTCTGATTCCAGTCGGCGGCAAGACAATGGGGTAGCCCTGTCGAGGTAGCGGGGCAGGATAGTAAGACACGCCTAAGCTTCAGAAAATTCTCGGATGACGAGGCTGAGCAAGTTCGCTACAACGGGAGTACGTAATCTTGGGTGCAAACGCCAGAGCTACTGTTGGCATTGCTGAATGCAAGTAAGAATTGCCCTCATCCTCAACCCTTCTCCTTAAGGAGAAGGGAGCTAGATTCCTTGTTCCCTCTCTATTTGGGAGAGGGCTAGGGTGTAGCTTGCTTCCCGAAGGGTGGGCAAATTTGGCTGTTCACACTTCTATTCAGCAACGCCCTATTGTTTAACCCATTTTTAAGGAATTGCAAGTCATGGTCTTTTCAGAACCACCAGTTTCTTATGCCTATACGCTGACTCACCAAACGACAGTCAATCCCTTAACGCCGCCTCATTCCTTCCAATCTCCAGCAGCCTCTCGACAAGTCCAGGGTAGTTTGGCGAATGTCGATCGATTGGGCGATCGCAAAAACAATATTCTACGGGGCACTGCCAAGAATGACGTGCTGCGGGGTGGCGATGGCAACGACATATTGCGGGGTCTGGCTGGAGCCGATCGGCTGTATGGCGATCGCGGCAACGACACATTGCACGGCGGCAGCGGTAATGATCTGCTAACGGGTGGTAGCGGTAAAAATTTGCTGTGGGGTGAAGGTG
>CASBQM010000632.1 GCA_949127645.1 Synechococcales cyanobacterium PMM_0036 | reverse complement strand
TCTCTCGCAAACGGCATGAGCTACACTGCCAATGGCTCGGTTAACGGCACCCTGCAAGTCTACAGCGATGGCAACGCCATTCAAGATTGGGCACGCCCTAGCATTGCGGCTGCCACCGAAAAGCAGATTGTGGTCAACTATCCCAACGTGCAGACCCTCAACCCCAACCGGGATGCCACTCGTGCCGAAGTTGCTGCCGTCATCTATCAGGCATTGGTCAGCTCCGGGAAAGTCAGCGCCATTGCTTCGCCCTATGTGGTTAGCCAAAGTACGGTAGGCAATCCTTCTAATGGCAGCGGCAATAATGGCGGTGGTCAGGCGGCGGTTCAAATTCCGGCAGGAACCACAATCCCCATGCGCTATGAAGCCGCAGAAAAAATTCTGATTTCTCCCAACGAACCTAACCCCGTTCCGGTGACGCTGACGACGGCGCGTGACGTGGTGTCGTCTAACGGCAGAGTGCTGATCCCTGCTAACAGCCGGGTTTCTGGCGAACTGCGCGTCATGGATGGCGGGGCACAGTTCTATGCTAAAGAGATTGTGCTGCCCGATCGTAGCCGCGTGGCATTGAGTGCGACTTCGCCGATCGTTCGGACTACCGAGCAGGTGCGCAAGAGCGCAAATTTGCTGGAAGTGTTGGCAGGTACCGTGCTGGGCGCAGGTGCGGCGGCTGGAGTTTCGGCTGTGACGGGCGATCGCACCATTACTCCTGAGGAGGTCTTGGGTGGTGCGGGTGCCGGGGCGCTGGGTGGCTTGTATCTGGGTCGTAATGAAATCACGCTGATTTCCGTTAGCCCTAACACCGATCTGGATGTAACCTTAGATTCACCGCTGACTATTCGTTAGAGCAGGAGTGGGGTGTGAGGAGATAGGGGGAGCGGATCGTTCCCCTGCAATTGCTCTTCTGCAATTATTTCTCTGCAACTGTTCCTCTGCAACTGTTCTCCTACAAAACGTGAAACCGATTCTATTGACTTCGTTTGTTCCCTGGAAGGCTTGGCAACCCTCCAACTCGGCGGATGACCTGTTGTGCGAGATCCGGCAGAATAGCCTGCCCTCAATTGCCTTCTTACGGGGTTTACCTGTCAATTTGCCTGTGGCGCGAGATCTGACGATCGCCAAAATTCGGTACCTTCAGCCCCAGGTCATTGTCCTTTGCGGCATGGCAGAATCTCGCCAGCGGCTCAGCCTTGAGTCTAACGGGGTGCGGGGCGATCGCCAGCTTTACACCGCTCTCGATTTGCTCAAGCTGACCGTAGATTTACCCCTGACCGACATTAGCGATAATGCCGGTCGATTTGTCTGCAATAGCCTTTACTACGATATTCTCAGACATACTTCTGCCTGTGTCTTCGTTCATGTGCCAACTCTGACGGATGAGAACCGCAGGGCGATCGTCAGTGATTTTCGGCAAATTCTAAACAGAATTATGTTGCTTTAGAATAGACCTCTTGCAGATTAGAGTTTTGGGATTAGGTTTGGTGGGGGCTGTGCCCCCACCAAACCTAATTTGCAAAAGGTCTAATGACGCTGAGCTAGAGGGCGCTTATCCCTGCGGATGACAGAATTCCATCATGACGGACTCTCCTTTGCCCTGCTCATCCAATTCCTGAGCAATGCGCTTAACGCGCTCCTCAGTGAGAAACCAACGCGTTACTTTATGGGGAATAAACCACTTATACCGATTGTGCAGACAAATGGAGTAAGTGACGCTCGCGGGCAAAGAGTAGGTATAGTGTCGCTTTACCGCCAATCCAGCCCGTTCACCCGCTAAAGCCAGGGTCTTAGACTTGTACTGAATTAGATTGTACGGAAAGTCAAAACTGTGCCAGCGCCAGCCCATCTCCTGGGCAGAATCGCACTCAGCATTGGGGACATAGACACAGATATAGCCATCAGGAGCCAGTAGCTGTCTCATAGCATCTAGCGTCTCAACAGGACGAGGGGTTGACCCTAAGACATGAGAACACATAATCACATCAAATTTTTCCTCGCTCCCTACCTGATTCAGATAGTCCTCCAGGGTGCCCGTGAAGATATCGGTGCCGCTGGTGCGACCCGCTGATGCCGCCGCCTCACTGGGTTCAACACCTTTAGTGATAGCCACTCCTAAACGCTTGAAGATCCGCAGAAAAGAGCCGCCGCCACAGCCCACATCCAGCAGACGCTTGCCCACAGGAACGGGAATGTGACGAAACTCGCCGCTCTTAAGAGCTTCCTCGTAGAAGGCTTCTTCATCTTCATCGATCGCGTTATAACACTGAAAATCTGGCTTGTGGTAGTCACTTAGCTCTTGCCAGGTCGGTCTGGGATTGGCAAAGACTAGCCCACAGTCTTCACATCCATAGACTAACCATTTCAGAAGATCATAAGGATGACGTGCCTCGCCTGCCATGAACTGAAACCGAATGCTTGTGGAATCGCAAACTGGACAATTCGTTAACTGCTGCATATTATCTAAATCCTAGAGGTCACGGGTCGCAGATTGACTCAAGCATGAGTCAGAGGTATTCAATGCACCCGTCTATAAAGCTCACTGAGCCAGAATATTTCTCATACAGAAGAATAACAGTCCTCCACTGGAGAAGCTGGTATAGCTCATAACGAGGAAATTAAAGTATTCATGAGGAAATCGAAGTATTTATGAAGTTGAGCAAAATTATTTAATTAAACAGCCCTTTAGTTGAACAGCCCAGCCTACCGGGGTTGCTGGTTTTAAGGATGAATTTTTCTGAGAGAGGGGCGCGGAGTGCCTCTCTCTCAGAAATTCATCTCCCGATTAAGCAATGCCGCTTATCGATCGTCCTGCAACAGGATTTCGCTGCTGTCTCCCACCTTGGCGATCGGCTTGCCGCAGAGTTTGCAAAAGCGGGCATCTGTGTCGTGAGTGGTGCATCCACAGTTGAGACAGAGGATGGCAGCGTCGCTGCGCTTAGAAGTTTTGACAAGCTGTTTAACCAAATTGCCCACCTGCCAGGGAATGAGTCCAATTCCGGTCAAGATCATCATGACGGCAAGCAAACGCCCCACCTGCGAGATCGGCGTGATGTCGCCATAGCCGACGGTGGTCATAGTGGCTACGGCAAAATAGATCGCATCTAAAAAAGTGGCGAAGGCTTTGGGATTAATGGGATGCTCGACCTGATAAATCAGTCCTGAGTAGATAAAAATAATGCTGAACAGCGTAAACAAAATCCGCACCAGAATTGCGCTGTCTTCGCGGCTCACATAGCCAAAAATCGTCTTGCCCTCGACATAGCGCAGTAGCCGTAAGATTCGGAACCAGCGAAAAATCCGAATGAAACGAATGTCGATCGCTGTGAATAAAAACGGCAGGATGGCGATCAGATCGATCAGGGC
>CASBQM010000631.1 GCA_949127645.1 Synechococcales cyanobacterium PMM_0036 | reverse complement strand
CCTTCCCTTAGTGGGCGAGCTAGCAGCCGCATCGGTCTGAGCTTTAGGATCAGTCATTGTACGGCTGACCTGCCCAATGCGTAAACTGCCGTCTTGAAACTGAATGGCACCAATATCTAAAATGGGGGCAACTACTTCATGACCGGGCTGATTCCATAGCGCATCTTTTTCTGCACTTCCAGCCGTTGCCTCCATTTCAAATCGCTTCAGTTCAGCAGGCATGACAATAGTTTGGAGGTATACCTCGGCGGGAAGCATATCGACAAGTTCAGCCTGGGTAAAATAGAGCCGAGTTGGTATGCCGACGCTGTTGAGCAGCGATCGACTTAGAGCGCCTGCACAAACGGCAACATTAGCTCCGTGATAAGTCTGCGTGGGCGTAGTCACTCCCTGTACCCGATCGCCCATGTGCATCAGTCCTGTAACTAAGGCAATTTGCATGACTCCCCCGACCCGTAAAAAAGCCTGGTTATAGGCTTTCACTGTTGCTTCAGGCGATACATGACCATGGGGCATGAGCAAAGCTGCCGCGATCGCATCAGGATTCAGCAATGGCTCTGCCTCAACAGCGGCATCAGGAGTTAGCAAGGTAGGCGCGATCGAAAACTGCTGATATTGGTGGACGATCGCCTCAGGATCACGATCGGCATCTATGACAAGCAACAGCTCCATCTCACGGAACTGCGTGTCTGCCTCTAGCTCAGACGACAGATGGCGATGGATAGCAATTCCTTCCTGGCAGAGCTGCTTCGTCAGATCCGTCGTGCCCGACCAGTAGGCGATCCCGCCGTAGCTGTAGCGCGTTCCATTAGATGGGGATGGCGAATCTTCCAACAGCAAAACTGAAAATCCAACCTTCGCCAGTTCATAGCTTAGAGCCGAACCCGCCAAACCGCCGCCCACTACGATCCAATCAAATGTCTTCATGCTGGCACCCCTGCGTCAATTTCAATTTCCACCATGCCTACTGATCGTCACTCGTACTGATGATCACACGTAGAGGTCACTCCTACAGAGCAGGAAAGCATAGCTATATTCTGCATTATTACCCCTGTGGAAAGAAGTCGGAATGAACAGAATCAGCCATGTAGATCTAATTCACCTGAGCCGTCACTTTAATTATGAGCAGAAATACTATGAGCAAGAATTCTCACCATTTTTGGATTGCGATCGCCGTCTGTGGCGTGCTTGGTATCGTCTTTGGGGGAGCAACCAGTCAGGCTGCTATCCGTCAATGCACCCAGGCAGACAATTCCAGCGCGAGTTGCAATGTCCGAGATCCCTGGATTATTCGCTTAGAGAACATGGGAATTGGTCTATTTGCTGGCGTTGGCGCAGCCGTTGGGGCAACTTGGCAAGCGGGACAAAAAGAGTAGGCTACACCATGCTCGCCGATATCAAATCCTCACTCATTTCAAAGTTTGCCGTAGCGCTCTGCACATCGTCTAGCTCTTCCAGGGCATCCATGAGCCGAAAGAGCGATCGCGCCTGGTCGGGATCAGTGACTTCAACGCTGTTTTTAGGAATCCAGCGCAGTTCGGCATCAATGACGCTATAGCCTTTGTCTTTCAGCGTTTGCACCAGAAGCTCCAAACTGTTGACATCGGTAAAGACTTCGGCTCCGGGCGCTTCCAAATCAATTAGCTCATAGGATTCTGCGCCGCCTTCTAGAGAGGCTTCCAGCAAAGCTTCCTCATCAAGTGCCTCAAATTCGCCTTTGCCTAATGCCTTGCTCTGAAGCGTTGCTACACCCTTTTGTTCAAACATCCAGCCGACGCAGCCCATTTCGCCCAAATTGCCCCCCCGCTTGCTAAAGGCAGCTCTTAGGTCAGCCGCCGTGCGGTTGCGGTTGTCGGTTAAGGCTTCCACGATTACGGCAACGCCGCCCGCCCCATAGCCCTCGTAGCGAATGGCTTCTAGTTCGTCACCGCTAAGTTTGCCGGAGCCTTTGGCGATCGCCCGATCGATGTTTTCGTTAGGCATCCCTGCGGCTTTCGCTTTTTCGATTGCCGTCCGCAACTGAAAGTTGCCTGCCGGGTCGGGTACGCCGCTCCGAGCAGCAATAATAATCGCCCGCGATATCCTGGCAAATGTTGCGCCCTTCACCCCATCGGCTCTGGCTTTCTGCCGTTCAATACTTGCCCATTTACTATGTCCCATGCGCTTAATCTCTGTTTGTCCTAGGATTCCTCAAATATAGGATAGACAAAGATTTAAAGAATTCGCTGCCGCAAAGATTGAATCGTCTCGATCGCTCCTGCCGCCACTCGATCGATCTCTTCTAGGGTATTGAACCGTCCAATGCCAAACCGTAATGAGGCATGAGCTAAAGCAGGCGATCGTCCTAGGGCAGTCAGCACATGAGAGGGTTCGAGCTGAGCTGAAGTGCAGGCTGAGCCAGAAGAGACGGCGGCTAAGGGCTGTAACCCTAACGCTAGCGCCTGTCCGTTAACACCTTCTACGCTGATATTCAGATTTCCGGGCAAACGTTGAGTCGGGTGTCCATTTAAGTGGATGCTTGAGAGCGATCGCAGTTTGTGCCAGAGGCGATCGCGCAATTCGGTCTGTCGTTTTGCCTCGGTCTCTAACTCTGCCAGACCAAGCTGCACCGCTTCAGCAAACCCAACAATTTGCGGCGTGTAGAGCGTACCCGATCGCATTCCTCGCTCATGACCGCCGCCATGAAGCTGGGGCGCAAGCTGCACTCGCGGATCACGACGACGAACGTAGAGCGCCCCGATGCCCTTGGGTCCATAAACTTTATGGGCGGTCAGAGACATCAAGTCAATCTGCATAGCCTGGACATTTAGAGGAATTTTAGCGATCGCCTGAGCCGCATCAGTATGAAATAAGACCTGATGATGATGACAAATTGCGCCAATTTCTGACAGGGGTTGCAGTACGCCAATCTCGTTATTAGCTGCCATCACGGATACCAGAATCGTATCGGAGCGAATCGCTTTCTCCAGAATATCCAGGTCTAGCAACCCATTCGGCTGCACAGGCAAAACCGTGACCTCAAAGCCGAGAGTCTGAAGATAGCGGCAGGGATCTAGAACAGCGCTGTGTTCAGTTTGCAGCGTAATTAAGTGGCGACCCTTAGAGAAACAGGTTTCTGCTACGCCTTTAATCGCCAGGTTATTGGCTTCTGTTGCCCCGCTAGTGAACACAATTTCTTCGGGTGCCGCGTGAATTGCCTCTGCCAGAATTTGCCGCGATCGCTTCACTGCTGCCTCCGCTTCCCAGCCGTACTGATGGGTGCTGGCAGGATTGCCAAAATGCTCGGTGAAGTAGGGCAGCATGGCGGTCAGCACCCGTGGGTCAAGCGGTGTGGTGGCGTGGCAGTCAAGGTAGATGGGGCGTTGCATTGGAAGTCGTTAGCCAAAATCATCAAAAGCTGAGCTAATTTACCACCGCTCAGAATTTAGCGGTCAGATAGGAAAATTCTAGCTTTAGTTTGTTTTTTATACACTAAACATAATTAGTCTAGACAATTTTGGTTATTATTACTATAATCAATGAAAAGCGATCGCCATTACCCTAGCTCACCTAGGTCACAGAAACCCAGCATAGAAACCCAGCATGGAAGACTCTGCTTTGCTCGTCCGTCCTCAAGATTACAGCTTGCTGACCGATCTCTATCAACTCACTATGGCGGCTTGCTATGTGGGCGATCGCATCGATCAGCGCCGCGCCAGCTTCGAGCTATTTGTCCGCCGCTTGCCCGAAAATTTTGGTTATCTAATTGCTATGGGCTTAGCTCAGGCGTTGGAATATCTGGAGCAATTTCGGTTTTCCGCAGAGCAGATCACGGCGCTTCAAAGTACAGGGATCTTTGCCCATGCACCCGATCGCTTCTGGGAAATCTTGGCGGAGGGCAGCTTTACGGGAGACGTTTGGGCTGTGCCTGAAGGAACTGCTGTCTTAGCCCATGAGCCAATCTTGCGAATCGAGGCTCCACTGTGGCAAGCACAAATCGTCGAGACTTATCTACTAAACACCATTAATTACCAGACTTTGATTGCTACCAAGTCTGCCCGGATTCGAGATACGGCGGGCGATCGGGTTAAGCTTTT
Organism: Synechococcales cyanobacterium PMM_0036; assembly: GCA_949127645.1. Classification (GTDB taxonomy): domain Bacteria; phylum Cyanobacteriota; class Cyanobacteriia; order Elainellales; family Elainellaceae; genus Drouetiella. Next base: position 2,953 of record CASBQM010000631.1, on the reverse strand, counting down.
AGAATTCGGCACTCGTCGCGCCTTTAGTCCACAAGCCTCGCTGTGGGCAGCACGGGCGGCTTTGGCAAGTGGACTAGATGCCACTTCTAACGTGCTGGCGGCGCTGCAACTGGGACAAACGCCCAGCGGTACTATGGCTCACGCTTTAGTCATGGCGCTCTCGGCGCTCGAAGGCAACGAGGAGAAGGCTTTCACCGCCTTCCACCGCTACTTTCCAGGAGCGGCTTTGCTGATTGATACTTACGATCCGATCGCCGCTGCTAAACGTCTTGCTGCTCAGGTAAATGCCGGGGAAATCAGCCTAGATACGATTCGGCTTGATTCGGGTGATTTGACGGCTTTATCGAAAGAAATTCGATCGCTTCTCCCTCAAGTCTCGATCTTTGCTAGCGGCGACCTGGATGAGTACGAGATCGCCCGACTCCAAGCCGAAGGAGCCGATTTGCAAGGCTACGGCTTAGGGACAAAGCTGGTGACAGGTGCGCCCGTCAATGGGGTGTACAAGCTCGTAGAAATTGATGACATCCCCGTGATGAAAGCCTCGACGGGCAAAGCCACCTATCCCGGACGTAAGCAAATTTTCCGCCGCTTCGAGGAGGGGAAATGGGTAGGCGATCGCCTAGGCTTGATGACTGAAACAGACGAAACAACCGAGATACCGCTGCTGCAACTCGTGATGAAAGAGGGCGATCGCCTCCATTCCCCTGACACTCTGAGCGAGATTGCCCAACGGACTCGTAACTCTGTCACGGCTTTGCCAGAAACCTTGCGCCGCATTCGTCACCCTGAACCGATCGCCCCCCAGATTTCCCCAGATCTGCAAACCCTAACCCATCAAACCCAACAGAAAATTCACAGCTTCTATACTGAACAAAATCCCCTCTAGTGTTTCCCTTTCGCCATGATGCAAATCGCTCTGTTTGGAACCAGCGCCGATCCGCCAACTGCCGGACATCAAGCCATCATTGTGTGGCTTGCCGATCACTATGATTGGGTAGCGGTTTGGGCTTCGGATAATCCGTTTAAGTCCCATCAAACGCCGCTTGAGCATCGATTAACTATGCTGCAACTGCTGATCAACGCGATCGATCCGCCCCGGCAAAATGTGCATCTGCATCTAGATCTAAGCCATTCGAGGGCGATCGTCACTGTAGAGCGGGCGCGACAGACCTGGACGGAGGCTGAATTTACGTTAGTGATTGGCTCTGATCTGGTGGCACAGTTGCCTCGGTGGTATCAGATTGGGGAACTGCTCCAGCAAGTTAAGCTTCTAGTCGTGCCTCGCTGGGGCTATCGACTGACGGAGGCAGAGGTAGAGCCATTGCGGCAGATGGGAGCCAAGGTAGCGATCGCCAATCTCGCCGTTCCGGCGGTGTCCTCTACGGATTACCGTGAAGAAGGCAATCCAGATATTATTATGCCCCCAATTGAGGCATATATTCATCGGCAGCACCTGTATCGAGAGCAAGAAAACCCATGCCCGGACGCACCCAGAAGAAACCTGCTGACCCGCCCAATTCTCTAGCAGACTTTAAGGTGGGCGTTGATAACGTCATTTTCTCAGTCGATACGGCTCAAAATCGGCTGCTGGTGCTGCTGGTATTGCGCCACGAGGAGCCGTTTAGTGGGCAATGGAGCCTACCCGGAACATTGGTGCGCCAAGGCGAATCGTTAGAGGATGCTGCCGATCGCGTCTTGGTCGAAAAAATCCGTGCCGAGAATCTTTACTTAGAGCAGCTTTATACCTTTGGGGGACCAGAGCGCGATCCCCGTGAGGCAGAAAGCTGCTACGGCGTGCGTTATTTGTCGGTCAGCTATTTTGCCCTGGTGCAGTTTGCTGAAACTGAGCTGATTGCCGATGGCGTGAGCGGTATTGCTTGGTATCCGCTCCAACAAATTCCTCAGCTTGCATTTGACCATAATCAAATTTTGACCTATGGCTATCGTCGTCTACGCAACAAATTAGAATATAGCCCCGTAGCCTTTGAAGTGTTGCCAGAACTATTTACGCTCAGCGATCTTTATCAGCTCTACACCACCGTTTTAGGCGAGAACTTTTCCGACTATTCCAACTTTCGATCGCGTCTCTTAAAGCTAGGATTTTTGTTAGATACCGGAGTGAAAGTCTCACGCGGAGCCGGACGACCCGCTAGCCTTTATCGGTTTGATGCCGATGCTTTTGCGCCCCTCAAAGATAAGCCGCTAGTGTTTATTTGAAACTAGAAAATATGAGTAGTAACAGCATTTATGAACAGCTCAAAGAGAAGCGAGAGGAAATTTTGGCGATCGCTGCCAAGCATGGAGCTTACAACGTACGAATCTTTGGTTCTGTGGCACGAGGGGAAGCAAGAGAAAGCAGCGATGTGGATTTTTTAGTTGAGATTGAATCTGATCGCAACCTGTTAGATCGAATTGCTTTAATGCAAGAGCTTGAGGAGTTCTTGGGGCGAAAGGTTGATGTTATAAAACTTGAAAATTTACATCATGACATCCGAAAGCAAGTAGTTTATGAAGCCTTAGTTCTATGAGAGCTGATAACCTCTACTTAGAAGATATCTTGCAATGTATTCAGAGAGTCGAGTCTTATACCGCGAGTGGACGCAAGAGTTTTATAGATACTCCCATGATTCAAGACGCAGTTGCCCGAAATTTTGAAATTATTGGCGAAGCAACGAAGCGTTTATCTATAAGCTTTAAGCAAGCTCATCCTGAAGTCCCTTGGAAGAAGATTGCCGGACTTAGAGATGTTTTAATTCACGATTATGGTTACGTAGATCCCAATGAAATTTGGGGAATCGTCGAGCGTGATTTGTCTGGGCTAAAAACCAGCATTCAGAGCCTTCTCTAAACGTCAGGGTAATTTTATTATTTAATTCTGAAACTCAAGATGAAAATTGCGATCGCCCAACTTAATCCCACCATTGGTGACTTAGCGGGCAACGCCCAGCAAGTT
>CASBQM010000630.1 GCA_949127645.1 Synechococcales cyanobacterium PMM_0036 | reverse complement strand
TGTTTATTTCATCCCTGGGGAAAGTCATACGACTCAAAATTGAATTCGGTTCAGCTGGTGAAAAACGCGCAGTGCGCCACAATATGGGTATGAATCCCAGTGCGCCACAATAGGGTACAATCCTCGTACTGTAATGAAGCACTCGAGCTACAGTACAGTCAAGGTGGATAGAGAATGGTGATTCCACTCTCTGGCCACGTAGAAATGATCTGAAGCGAGCTCCCCTGAGCGACTAAACCGCACAGTCGTTGTTTACACAAGAGCACAGGCTCTTATAACATGCGCACCCATCGTCACTGTCATTGTAACCTTATTTGCGCGATTTTTGAGAACATTTTGTATTGCTGAAAAAAATCTAATTATGTGCTATTTTCTCATCTATTTTATGATGCCTGACACAAGCTTGGCAGATGTATACTGTTTTCAAAAAAATTAAAACTAAATCAGTGTGGTTGTCTGGCCTGTGTGTTTGAGAGGCCCAGACAGAAAGTGACCGGTGTCCATTCATGCCACCCCGTGTACAGGCGCATCAGTGTGATGCGTCCAGTTACTAGCATGCAGTGATTACGCAAAAGTGGTCGCGCGGGTTTGTGCATTCCCTGGCTGTCGAGGCTTTGTTTTTGCTTTTGCGTTTGTTTTCCTAAAAAATGGCAAGTCCCGTGGACTCAAACAATGCTGGAGAACCGGCCGACCAAAAACGCAGGACTGTTAGTTCTACCTGTTTTGTTTATGGCTGCTGTAACCAGGGTGGGTCGACAAATACTGCACTTGGCGAGAGCCGGATCAGATTTTTTCAAATTCCGACCACTCCGCAGTCCCGCCGTCGAGCATTCATCCTTTTCGCGAGGCGTGGTGACGTGAGCGAGCCAAAGACGCAGCCGTTTTGCCACATTCACTTCGCGGAGGAGGACATTGTGAAGTACAGCGTAAGGCGCGGTAAGTGTCAGATACAGTATGGATAGAACACGTGTGCTAAGTGATTGTTATTGCCGAAACAATTAATCAATAAATCAAACAGGCACAAGCCTGGTAAAAGTAGCTTGATTGTTCAAAATCAACAAATCAGTTCGTTCAGCCTTGTTAACACGTAACTGGTACCTGTTGTTTTCTTGAGTAGGAAAGAACACCGCAGTTCCACTAGATCGCTGGTACCTGAAGGACAACGCGGTGCCAACTCAAAATCCGGCTGTGGTCAGAGAGCTTGCACCGCGGACGACTGCGCGCCGTCTAGCAGGGCCCGGCGAGTCAGGACCGTCACGGAATGTCGCCGTGGCACCAACAGTGGTCGCATCGGAGCTCAACTGGATTCGTTTGCCTGCGGACATGACGAATAGTGCGTTGCGTTTTGTACCGGACGGGTGGTTCGTATTCGAACAGAAAGACGGTGCGAACCACACGGTCACTCTGGCGGAAAAGACAGCAAATGCTTTCAACATTCAAATTGATCCGGCGCTCTGGTGCAACAGAAAGGTTGTTTTTGGACAACACGGGCAATATGAAGTCTACGTAAAGGTTAGCATTTACTGCCAATCACCGGCAGATTATTATTGTTTTCATGCATGTTCTGCTTTTGTATTTTGTGCATTATGTTAGTACGGCAAGATACGATTACGATTCGTCTAGTACAGTACTTCAAACTGGTCTGTTTTTTCAGAACCTGCGGTGCGACCGAAGCATTTTTCCGCTCTTTCCACGACTGACGCTGCCTTGCACTGTGGAGAACTTGCGGATATTTCTGACACAGTTCGCTGCACTGCCGTGCTGTCCGGGCCTGCTGGACGTCGGTGTGGAGAGCTGTGAGGTGTTCTTACGTGCTGCTGCGCTTGCGTGCCTTGACTGTTCAGCGCGTAGGAAGAGAGCCAGACAGCGTGACCGACGGGAACACCGCCGAGCTGGAACAGCGCCCAAGTGCAACAACCTCACCCTATTGTCAAAAGATCAGCTTGTTGCAGTCGGACGGGTGACACGCATCCAGTGCCGTGAGGTTGCCGTCAACGCTGAGAAACAGCGGTCCCAAATCGAGCTGCGATGTAGGGACGAGATTCAGGCATTCAAGCAACAGCTCGAAAACGCGAGCGACGACTGGATCGCCACAAGTAAGCTGTCTGAACCCACCAAACGTCTTTTGCGGCAGATGCGTGACATGGCGCACGTTGGGGCACGCGGGCGCCGCTACCCGAAGTCCATGGTGGAATGCTGTCTGGAGCTCTACTATTATGGACCTAGGCTGTACCGGTATGTACCGCGCAGACGCAGTTTACTTGCGAATTTTTAAGTGTGCAGTAACAAGGCTTCGGATTGATCATATCTTTTTGAAAGCCTCGGAAGGGGGGGGGACATTTCGTCCCGGCTTAATTGTTGACATTCTTGTTACAGCATGCTTGCCAGAGATGTCGGCTTTCCTCTTCCCAGCTTGACCACCCTGCACCGGACTTTGGCACAGTCGACGTCAAACACAGGGTTGACCGAGCAGATGCTGGGTCGTCTTGCTGGTAAACATATTTTATCCAACCCACATAAATGACACGGCTACTGGCACATTCCGTTTACTTCGAACTGCTGTGTCCCAGAACTAATAACCGGATTTTTTTCCTGCATTGCAGCTTGCGCCGCTACGTTGAGTCCAGCGGAGAACCAGTGGACATTATGCGACGATGAAATGGCGTTACGGACCAACATTTCCCTCAACTTTTTCACCGGCCAGGCCGACGGGATGGTGGACTGTGGGGAGTTCCAATACCTCTTGAGCGAGAAACAGCGCCAGTCTATGGCTAAACACGCCCTCGTGTTCCAGCTGGCCAATATCCGCACACGGCACGTACAGCCGTTGTGTTATTTTTTTACTGGTGATAGCGTCCCAGCAGCGGTCTTACAGGCCATGATCCGCTCCATCATCGAACGCCTCCTGTCCGCCAACATCAACGTGCGAGCAATTGTTTGCGACGCGTCAACCGTGAACCAGTCCGCAGTAAATCAGCTAGTGTTGGAAGACCTTGTTCAGCTGTCGGCAGGAAGCGACCTGTCGGCTACTGGCGCGAGCGGTTCACAGTCCAAGGACGAAAAGGCAGCCCACCGGAAGTTGTTGGCCTCGAGGCGACAGGAACTTGTGTAAGGGAATAGGTTTGCTGGTGTTGAACATACTGAGTATACTGTATACTGTACTTCAATTAGTAATCGCTATTATGGAAGTTTCTGCGACATTTGTCTTGACTTGCAGTCGGAACCAGAATTTCTTCCTTGTTGCCGGGCGCCGGGTCCTTATCATCTGGGACGTGCCGCATTTGCTGAAGTGCACACGTAACCAGTTACTCAGCAAAAAAAAGCTCGACGTATGTAATATATTGCTCAGAACTAAAACCTTTTTAGAACGAACAAATTTTGTGAACTTTTCATTAATTAATTTACATTTTAATCGTTTCTATTTGCGGTTCATGGCATTATCCGTAAATGTACATCAAACATCTAATTACGTTTTTTGCAGTTTGTGGACTCGAAAGGTCAGTTCTACGGCGTAAACTTCAAGGGACAACCTCTGCAAGCAACCATTGGAAACATTTTCCGGCTGTGGACCCTTGAGGATCAGCGTTCTGAATTTGGACTGAAACTGGCGTTCCACCTGAAGAAACAGACCCACCTGGGGCCCAACAACTTCGTAAAGCAGAGAGTAAAATATGCAGTCCAGCTTCTGAGCAACACGGCCAGACTCGGTTTGCTTGCTAAAGTTTCGTCCTCCGAAGCAACCCAGGCGTTCTGCGAGCTTTTCGACAAACTGTTTGATGTGCTGAACTCGCACTCGAAATACGACAAACCCAGCCGCTGGCCAGTTGAGGCCACAGACCACGAAGATCCGGTCGGAACATCTGATCAGCTGCAGGTCAGGAAAAGTGCATTTTTTCAGTCATAAGTAGGCCATTCCAATTCATACGCTACGTATTAATCACCTACGTACTGTATCACCAAATGTATTTTCATAAAAAATGTGATTTTTTGTCTTGTATGTAAAGTTGCTGATACGGATAAAAGATCACCTGCTCATTTGGCGTGCCGCTATCGTTGAAGATTCAAAACGAATTTCCAACGGCCTTCTCGACCGTTGGATCACGACGATTCAGTCTGTCGTCGACCTGACGTGCGACCTTATCGCCAACCTAAAGTACGATTACCTCCTTACCAGGAAGCTAAACCAGGACAGACTGGAGGTACTCGTACAACGCAGTAAAGTACTTGTTTTATTTGCACTCTTATTTTCGACGTTTCTCTCTTTTAATGTTTTTGAACTATCTCAGTCAACGTACATATGTATAGTTATTTGAAAGTGTATATTTCCAGAATCTTTTTGGAATCCTGCGACTTTGCTGTGGGTCGAACAATAACCCAACCGCATATGCCTTCCGATACGCTTTCCGGAGGCTACTGCAGCACGTCAATTACCGGTTCCAGAAACAGGGTAACTGCGCCCCAGCCGAGGAAGACGAACTTGCCGTGCGTCTTCTTGGGACTGCCCCTGTGGATGCTGAGGAGGCTGCTTCCCTACCGCTGCTGCTCGAGGAAGAATCGGCGGACCTGGAGTGCGTGACAGTGGTGGGCGTAGCGGCCGGTGCCAGCGAGCTTTCGGTCAAGATCCCTGTCGGTTTCACCGCGAACAGATCCGACATGCCTGGCATTCGTCGCCACATTGTCTACAAACACGCTGGTCTGGCCCTGTCGGCAGTCCGTCGTAGGACGTTCAGTTTTGCGAGGCCGCTTCTCTTGTGCAGCATCGACGAACCGAAGCCTGCAGAAGCCGCTTACCTGCTGGCCATCAACTACAAAAGTTTGCTGTTTGTCCGTGCTCCTGTGGCCGACCTGTTTTACAACACTGAGCTACTATTAGAAGTTTTGCTTGACCAGTTGCCGGACAACCGAGTGGTTCGCGCAAAATCGATGGAAAACGTAGTCAAGATAGCTCGAGGTACGGTTAACACAAAAAACTCAATTACATTCTACAAGAATTCGCTTGTCACCTCCACATTAAATTTGGAAATTGTGTTGTGGATTTATACGAAGAATAAAACTTTAAATCCGAATGAACTTCACACGTAAAGCGAATTACATGCACCTCCCTTTTTGCGTCCTTGAATGTGTTATGGTCGATTTCTGTTCAGATGCACCGGAAGTGGCCGACTGGATCCAGCAAACACTGTCCTCGTACTTGGTGGGCTTGCCAGAAGCGGACGCCGTGAAACTGGCAATACTCCTGCGGTCTGGCGTTGACCGATATCTTCGGATACGCCAGAAGCACCTTCTGGAGCAGTTGTTCCAGCAGATTGCGTGCGGCAACTCCGACCAAGTCACCGGCAACCAAGAAAAGGCACCAGCAGGCGGTGCTGCACTGCCGGTCAGCAGCACCTTCGCTGTGACACCGGGTAAATCCCGGAAAAGAAAGGCCGCTCTTTCCGCGGAAAAGCCGTCCAAAAATCAGACTAAATATGTTGACAAATAACTTTTTCTTTTGATGGATCTCGTTTCGATATTCGCGAAAATTTTGCTTTTCGAATGGTGCGCGTCCCAAATTTGTGAAGCGAAAACTGGTTTTCTTACAGTGGGTTTTGCTATATGTCGTTGTCCGGCCAGTCTTTCTTGAAGGAGACATCATACTGATGAAATAAGAATGTAGATAAATAATTAATAACAACCAATTAAAAATTGTCGTTGCATAATCGATCGATTGCTTGATTGACGACATTTACCAGTTGCACCTTCATTTTCCTTTGATTGATTGTTGATTGGCATGTTGTCGGGTTGCGGTGTCCGATTTAGGGCACCAGACGTCGTACAGTACAAAAGCGACAGAAACCGTACAGAAACGCCTGAACGAGAACGCCAACCAGCACAGAAAACTGTACTCATGCAGTTGTCTACCTGTAGGAAACGCGCGCCGAGCAGATGCTACCATCCCTCCCTGCCCTGCGTCGCGTCTGTTGAAACCACGACTGTGCGGTTTAGCGAGCCATAAAATCTCGCTTCAGATCATTTTGACTGGCAGGGAGGATTTGGTCAGAGAGTGGAATCACCATTCTCTATCCACCTTGGTTAAACTTACGGTCGTCACAGGTG
>CASBQM010000629.1 GCA_949127645.1 Synechococcales cyanobacterium PMM_0036 | reverse complement strand
CGAGGTTGATAAATCGAGAAGTAGTTGACACTGGGGATGGGTACTGAGGAAATCCCAGGTAGCTTGCTGCACGCTACTCCAGTTACTATCATCCACAATTATTAGAGCTTTGTCGGCTAGAAAAGGTCTGACTAGCATTAGTCCTAAAAGCTGGGAGCGATAATCGTGGCTGCCATCATAAAGATAAACCCCAATCTGCGGGACTGGCTTAATTTCTTTTAATTCAAAGAAAAATTCTTCAAAATCTTGATGGCAAAATATTACTTGTTTATCTAAATCGAATAAAGATAAGTTATTACTCAGCTTCTCTAGATTCTCTAACTCAGTATCGAATTCCGAAAAATTATCTACGGCGTATGCTATGGTGTCTGGGTGATTTAGCAGTGCCCCGATTAAAGTTGAACCCCGATAGCAGCCGATTTCACAGTACACCTCCGTAGGTTCCATGCACTCTACTGCCCAGTTGAGTAGCTGCATCACGTTGGCTGTTGTCATGCCTTGCACTTGTTCTTTGAGAGCCCCAAACACGTCTGACTTTGGCTGTACTAAGGACTTTCCCCAATTTGAGTATAATTCCGGTAGATGCTCGATAAATCTTTGATAGTCCATTGCGCGAACCTGCTGGTTTATTTACTACTAACTCTTTATTCTGACTGCGCCACACTGCGATAAAATTCTTCTAGGGCTGTCACGCAAGTTTTGTCTTCATAAACTCGATCTTGGTTTTGGATTATTTGCTGTACTATACTCTTTCTCCATTCTGGTTCTACTCCCAACCTCACGGCTATTTCAATGTATTTAGCTTCACTATCAGCTATTGTTTCCGTCACTCCTAGCATTTTTAATATTCCGTAAGAGTGACGCCCGCGCATGAATTCACCCGGACAGGTAACTACAGGTAAGTTACAGGCGATCGCTGCGAGAGTTGTATTATTTCCCGACCAGGCAAATGTATCTAAAAATATATCTGAAACTAAATTTAAATTTAAATAGTCACTTTGGTTCAGCCTCGGCATTATCAAACAATATTCTTCACCGTTCAATCCCCTTTTGGCAAATGCTGTCTTTAACCGCTGTTTAAATTTATTCGTAATCGCATCACTTAATTGATATTCTATAAATCCAAATTTAGCCTGGGGTACTTTTAGAGCAATTTCTGGAAATATATCGTCATACTGCGGTAAATACTTCCAGAGAGATTGACACGATAAATAAACCACAGCATCACTAGGTAGCTGAAAATCTCTGCGGGTTTTTCTAGTTTCAGGTAAAACTGGTTTCGGGTAAGACATCCCTAAGTTAGGTAGCCGAATTAATTTTTCTGAATAATGCTCTGAGGCATTTTCTGGTTCCATCAGCTCGCTAGACAAGTAGTAATCAATCGTTGGTAAACCGGAAGTAATCGGATGTCCTACTGTCGTACACTGCACGGGAGCTAGCCGTAATCCTGCAGCTTGAGTTGTTTGAGGGTCCATGCCGATATCGGTATAGACTAATATGTGTAATTTGTCTGCCGCTATCTGCTGACATACTACTTCTAATTTTTCAGGTATATGATGAAAAGTATCGCTATAAATCCGGAACTGTTGAGTTGTTAAATCTGGTTCGAGCCCCGTGTAGTAGCAGTAAATTTCCAACTCTTGTCTGTGATGGTTTTTTAACCATTGCAGTGCCCAGCTAGCTCCGTTATGTTGTTTCAAGTATGCCGAAACATACCCAACACGAATTTTGTCTCGGTTGACAGGTGGCATATCTAAAGGGTTAGCCCACTGGGGATAGTGGGCTGCCATAATCCTATGGACGAAATCTCCATACAATATTTGTAGTTCTAAATCATTTTTACCTTGAGCTTGGAGGTAAAAGTTTGTATCAAAACTTAAAGCCCGCACGGCTTCAGGATTGTCTAATGAAGTTTGCCGGATTAATTCTTCTAAGTGTTGGGTAAACCTGTCTCTGTAAAAGTCAATTTCTTCTGGAGTATCATAAATAATGGGTAGTAAACGTGCATTCGCAAGCTGCAATGCTAGATGATTTGGGAGCAACCGCGATGCTTGATTGGCGACTGCGATCGCTTCATCCATTTCATCTTTGGCTACTAGAACATTCAATAAGTTAAGATAACTACCAAAATGCTTAGGATTGGTAGCGATCGCCTGCCGATAAATTGACTCAGCTTGTTCAAAATCACTAGATTTATACAGAATATTTCCTAAATTATTATAAGCATCAATATATTGAGGATTAAGGACAATTGCTTTTTGGTAAGCTTGAATTGCTTGGTAATTGTTAGCAATTTTTTCTAAAACTAACCCTAAACTATAATTGTATAGAGCCTCCGACTCGTCAAGTGACAAACACTTATGCAGCATAGCTAGTGCATCTTGGTATCGCCCCATCTCGTAATAAAGCATTCCGAGATTGTGGTAAGTATTAACGTGGCTAGTATTCCACTGTAAAATATCCTTATATTTCTCTTCGGCTTCTGTAATTTTTTTTGACTGGTGAGCTGCTAGTGCTTGCTTTTCCAGAGATTCTACTACTCGATCCTTACCTTTAACTTCAGCCTGGGCGTATAAATCGTAAATTAATCTAATGACTAGCTCGTTGCGATATTTTTCAACAAAAATTGACCACTCATAGCTGCTTTCTTGACTAACATCCCAACTGAAAACCTGCAAACCATTCCAAAATGAACTGCTTTCAGTTTTTGCTGTAGGCAAATCTAGAAGTAGTTGGCACTGAAAATTTGCACTCAAAAAATCCCAATTAGCTTGCTGCACTGTACTCCAGTTACTATCATCCACAATGATTAGGGCTTTTTCGGCAAGAAAAGGTTTGGCTAGCAGCAGCCCTACAAGCTGGGAACGATAGTCATGGCTGCCATCATAAAAATACACTCCGATTTTAACTTGGGGATTAGTATTTTTTAAATCAAAGAAAAACTCTTCAAAATCCTGATTGCAAAAAATAACTTGCTCCTCTAAATTAAACCTTGATAAATTATTACTCAATATTTCAAAGTTTAAACCGGACAAATCCAACTCACTAAAATTATCTACTGCGTATGCTATCCGCTCTCTATGATTCAGAAGTGCGCCGATTAAAGTTGCCCCCTGAAGACTGCCAATTTCACAGTACACCTCCGTTAATTCCATGCATTCCACAGCAAAATTGAGCAACTGCATCACGTTAGCTGTTGTCATGCCTTGCACTTGCTCCAGCACTGCCCCAAACACTTCCGACTTGGGACGTACTGAGGGCTGTCCCCAGTTGTGGTATAGTTCCGGTAGCTGTCGAATAAATCTTTGATAGTCCATCCTAATTCACCAGCATTTTTTTGACTTAACTTTAGTTCGATGCTAAAATATTACAGATTCTACAAAGCGTAAAGGATCGAAAAACCATACACTCTGATAGAGATCGAGTATGCAAGACCAGCCCTCTTTTATTAAGAATTCTTTGCTGAGTTTAGTTTTACCTCCATTAGGCATGTTATCATCTAGTAAAATAATTGAGCTTTGTTTTAGCTTAGGAAATGCAGCTTTCAATTCATTCAACTGATGTTCTTGACACAGGGTTCTTTCTGGCTCAATATCAACAAAATCAAAACTATCCAAATATAGTAAATCTATTTCTCTGTCAATATTACTTATGTAATTAATGGAGTCATTAATTACATAAGTTATTTTTTCAGAAACGTTTTGAGTTATTCTCCGAGAAGTATCCATATTTTCTGGGGAAATATCTACTGTCCATAAATGACCTGCGTCAAATTCCTTTAGAGTCTCTGCAAATATTACAGTAGAATAACCAGCACCCCAATCATTTTCTTGACGTACAGTTCCTGTTTCTACAATATTTCCACCCTGACGCTGAAGGAAAAGTCCTATAGCTATTTTAAATGTAGAATATCTTATTTTAATATCGGCATAGTTAAATCTTTTGTCAAGCCAAGTATCCCATAACACAAAATTCCAAGGTTCGAGCATTATTTTATGACCAAAATTTCTTTATTTCCTGCCATCAAAAATTTTCTTTGGCTCTTCCACACTTATGACGATAAGCAAAAAGTACAGGTACGTACAAATACTTATCTGGCAAAGGATTTCCCTCGTCCATCCCTCATCACCAAAAAATGGGGTTTTTACCATAAGTACGGGAGAGTCAGGAGAAAGTATCTCCAGGTGAAAATTTTCTCTAATTATACACTACTAAATAGGTG
>CASBQM010000628.1 GCA_949127645.1 Synechococcales cyanobacterium PMM_0036 | reverse complement strand
GTTATGGAGCGATCGGGCTTACGTGAATGGGCGGAGCGATCGCCCCTAGCTTTTTCTCTGAGAGCGATCGCTTCTTGAAACTTTGGTGACGTGGAGCGATCGGTCTGATGTGAATGGGAGAGGCGATCGTACCTGACTCTTTTCGTGAGGAGCGATCGTTTTCTGAAGCCATATTACGCTTCGCGCTTTAATTTTTGAAACTCTGAAATTTTGGAGTACAAACTTGCAACCGATTCTTCAGCAAAAAGCTCATCTTTGAGCTTAAGGTAATCCCCGCTACCCATATTGCAAGCTGCCCAGAAGCGCGCCACTTTAGATGGTTCCATGTTAGATAACAGAACCTCCAAGCCTTCTTGTAAAACTTGTTGCTCACTTTTGATCTGGATCATCCTCATTTGCCTCCAACACGAAATCGACTGGATTCAACACTTTCATCGTCAATGCCGAACATCGATTAATTAAACGCTTATCGCAGGTAACAAAATAGCTGCTGCCAACCGTCTCAGCGCAAGCAAGATGCAATGCATCAACTGCCTTGACTCCATTATGCTGCAATTGCTCAGCTCTCTGGCGAATTATCTCATTCACTTCTTGTCTCAATTCAGCCATCTGAAGATAACGATTCATCGCAGCCTGCTTGAGCAAAGAAGGATTACGGCATTGAGACGCGCTACCAACTGTGCTATAGCCCTACTAGCCTACCTATCACTGAGTAGCTAACTCAGCGATACCAGCAGTGACTAAAACTATAGCCTATGACGAGATGGACGGCATCTTAAAATTGCAGCTTTGCTAATTTTTTGAAAGGACGTAATGTTTGTGCGACACACGCTATGTTATTGAAGTCATTAGACTTAACGCAATGAATCGGACATGGCGATCGCCAACAGCTTCTACACCACCTGTACAACGCTAAATAAGGGCAGACAAAGGTCTACCCCGACGCGCTTTTCTCAGGGTCTATGCTTTAGGCTTAATATGCCTTGAGCTTAATATGCCTTGAGCTTAATATGCCTTGAGCTTAATATGCTTTGAACTGAACTGTGATGCGCTTCATGGCTTCATCAACATTAGCGCGACTGTTGAACGCCGAAATGCGGAGATAGCCTTCTCCAGCGGCACCAAATCCTGAGCCAGGTGTGCCGACTACGTTGCAGCCATGCAGCAGTTTGTCAAAGAAGTCCCAGCTTGTTAAACCAGAGGGCGTTTGAACCCAGACATAGGGTGCGTCTACACCGCCATAAACCTGGAATCCGGCGGTGGTAAGCTGTTCGCGGATGATTCTGGCATTTTCCATGTAGAAACTGACTAGCGCTTTAATTTGTGCCTGCCCTTCAGGAGAATAGGTCGCCGCCGCACCGCGCTGGACAATGTACGATACGCCGTTAAACTTAGTGGACTGGCGGCGGTTCCAGAGCTTCCACACTTCCACATCAGAGCCATCGGCAGCTCTGCCCATCAGTGTTTTAGGCACGACCGTTAAGGCGCAGCGGGTGCCCGTAAATCCGGCATTCTTGGAGAAAGAGCGAAACTCGATCGCGCAATCTCTAGCGCCCTCAATTTCATAAATCGAGTGGGGCAGGTCGGGATTGGTGATAAAAGCCTCGTAAGCTGCGTCAAAGAAGATGATGGAGCCGTGGGCTTTGGCATAATCTACCCAGGCTTGCAAATGCTCACGGCTAGCGGTGGCTCCGGTGGGGTTGTTGGGAAAACAGAGATAAATCAGATCTACCTTTTGGCTAGGAATTTCTGCCGTGAAGCCGTTTTCAGCAGAGATGGGCAGATAGACTAAGCCGCCATATTCACCGCGATCGTTTGCTTCTCCGGTGTGCCCTGCCATAACGTTGGTATCGACATAAACGGGATAAACCGGATCGGTGACGGCGATCGTATTGTTTGCCCCAAAAATATCGAGAATATTGCCGCAGTCGCATTTGGAGCCGTCAGAAATAAAAATTTCTGAGGCATCGACCTCGCAGCCGCGAGATTGAAAGTCGTGATGAGCGATCGCTTCTCGTAGCCACGCATAGCCCTGCTCTGGTCCATAGCCTTGGAAGGTGGCGCGATCGCCCATCTCCTCAACGGCTTTGATCATGGCAGTGCGGCAGGCTTCTGGCAAAGGCTCAGTGACATCGCCAATGCCGAGGCGAATGATGTTTGCGTCTGGGTTAGCGGCTGCAAAGACATTGACTCGACGGGCAATTTCAGGAAACAGGTAGCCAGCTTTGAGCTTGAGATAGTTGTCGTTGATGGTTGCCATGGAAGAATTCCGGGTGATCTTGGGTGAGCGATGTAAATCGGCGTGACGTAACAGTGAGCGATGTAACAATGAGCGACGTAACACAGTCTATCCCCATACGCTCTGATCATCTTTTCTTTACGATCGCATCAAAACTCATCGTAGGTTGGTAAACTATTTTCAGTGCGAATGCCAATTCCCTGGATGCCTATGCCCCCCCTTGTTGCTAACTATTACCTGACCTACCGCTGCAATGCCCGATGCCATTTTTGCGATATTTGGGCACTGGAACCGAAGCAAGAGGCAAGTTTTGAAACCATTCAGCACAACTTGCGCGATCTCAGGCGTTTGGGCGTGAGGTATGTAGACTTCACGGGAGGCGAGCCTCTGCTGCGATCGGATGTGGACAAAGTTTTTGCTGAGGCTAAGCGTCAGGGATTTCTGACCAGCATGACCACCAATACGATTCTTTACCCTAAGCGGGCGAAGGAAATGCAGGGCTTGGTGGACTTCCTCAATTTCTCCCTTGATGGGGGCGATGCCGAAACTCACGACCAGTCCCGAGGCGTGAAAATTTTTGACACGTTGGTAGAGTCTGTCGAGATTGCCCAGTCGTTAGGTGAATTTCCGGTTCTGAATCACACCGTCACGGCACAGAATTTTACTCGCATTGGCGAAGTGGCAGAGCTGGGGGAGAAGCTGGGCGCACGGATCTGGCTTAATCCAGCGTTTACGGCTCATGAGCATTACAACAACAAGAAGAATCCCACGCCCGAACTGGTGAAGGCGATCGAGTCTTCCGCCAGACAGTACCGAAATGTTGGCTACAATAAGGCTGCCCTTGCATTTATTGAGGCAGGTGGCAACGACACCCAAAATCCTCGATGCAAGGCAGTAGACGCGGTGATTGCGATTTCGCCTAATGATGAGCTGCTGCTGCCCTGCTATCACTTTGCCCAAGCCGGACTTGCCATTGAAGGAAGGCTGTACGATATGTACCGCGAATCGGAAGTGGTGGAGAGCTACCGTCAATCTCAGGGCAAGCTGTCGGTCTGCGAAGGCTGTACGGTCTGGTGCTACCTCATCCCTAGCTTCTTTAAGGGTTTAGACAAATACTGGTTCCTTAATCAAATGACCTATGCCGGAGAATTCCTGGCGCGAAAGCGATTCATCCAACGATCTGCTAAACAACGTCAACAGTCCGCTGAACAGCCCGATAAGCAGCTCACTCCGGTCTGATCTGTCGGAGTTTCTTGCCGATCCAGATGATGGGTTAGATGCTAACAATCCTTATACACAAGGAGCAGAGGGTCGCAGACGAAAAGCTGCGATCGCTCTTACCGCTATCTGGAGCAGCACGATCGCCCTACATCTGTTTGCCTGGGGCTATTGGCTGGTATTGGGCCTAACAACGGTTATGGGCATTCATGCGCTACGGCTGATTTTTGCTCGCTCTCTGCTGCCTGATCCGCTATCGGGTGATCCAGAAGACTATCCTTACGTATCACTAATGGTGGCGGCAAAGAACGAAGAGGCGGTGGTGCGATCGCTCGTGCAAGATCTTTGCAATCTGGATTACCCAACTAGCCGCTATGACTTTTGGATCATTGATGATGCCAGCACGGATCGCACGGCGCTGCTGCTCGATCGTCTGGCTCAGGAATATCAGCAGCTTAACGTTATCCACCGTTTGCCTAACTCAAGCGGTGGCAAGTCGGGGGCGCTCAATCAGGTATTGCCTCTGACACAGGGGGATATTATTGCCGTGTTTGATGCCGATGCTCATGTGCCCAGTAACTTACTGCGGCAGGTGGTGCCCATGTTCCAGCGATCGCAGCTTGGGGCAGTGCAGGTGCGCAAGGCGATCGCTAACGCCTCCACTAATCTCTGGACGCGGGGACAGGAAGCCGAGATGGCATTAGATAGCTTCATTCAGCAGCGGCGGATTGCCTTGGGCGGCATTGGTGAACTGCGCGGCAACGGTCAATTTGTCCGGCGATCGGCGCTAGAACGCTGTGGCGGCTGGAATGAGGAAACCATCACGGATGACCTAGATTTGACCCTGCGGCTGCATCTCGACCAATGGGATATTGATTTATTGCTGCATCCGGCGGTAGGTGAGGAAGGCGTGACGCGAGCCATGGGGCTGTGGCATCAGCGCAACCGCTGGGCAGAGGGCGGCTATCAGCGCTATCTTGACTACTGGCGGCTGATTGTTCGCAATCGGTTAGGCACCCGCAAAACCGTAGATTTGTTTCTGTTTTGGCTGACGCAATATGCGCTGCCCACGGCTGCCGTGCCCGATTTTGTGATGGCGATCGTCCGAGGCTCTTCGCCCATGCTGTTGCCCGTCACAAGCCTAACGGTGACGCTCTCAATGCTGGGAATGTTTGTCGGCATGAGGCGGACTCGGATTGCGGATCAGGAGGGTCGCCGCAAGCGCGTTCCGCTGTCGGTTCTGATGACGCTGATACATACGCTGTTTGGTGCATTCTATATGCTGCATTGGATGCCTGTGATCGCTAGCACCACTGCCCGGATGTCTATCCGTCCGAAGCGCCTAAAGTGGGTTAAAACAGTGCATCAGGGCAGCAATGAGGTCTGGCTAGACGTGTTGCCAGACGAGGGCTAGCATCATTAGCTCTAACGTCTGACTAAGATACAATCGGGCGGCATCCTGACAATGTTTCATGCAGACTCACCACAGAGCCAATCACCGCGATCGCCGGAGCTTCAAATCCTGACTCTTCAATTTGGGTCAGAATACTGCCCAGCGTTCCTACCAATTCCTGCTGATCGGCTCTAGTGCCCCACCGCACTAGGGCGATCGGCGTATTTACAGCCAGTCCTGCCAGCAAAAGCTGCGCGGTGATATAGGGCATATTGTGGATGCCCATGTAGATGACGATCGTCTCAGAACCTTGGGCGATCGCTTTCCAGTTGACCGCAGGACGATATTTGCCTGCCGACTCGTGCCCGGTTACGAAAGTCACGGACGAGCTGTGGGCACGATGGGTGAGGGGAATTCCGGCGTAGGCAGGAGCCGCAATGCCAGACGTAATGCCTGGAATTACTTCAACCGGGACACCGGCTCTGACCAAATCCTCCATTTCTTCGCCGCCCCGACCAAAGACAAACGGATCGCCGCCTTTTAGCCGCACGACGATCGCGTGAGTTTGGGCTTTCTCAATCAAAAGCTGAGTCGTTTCGTCTTGCACCAAAGAGTGCCTTCCCCGCCGCTTGCCCGCATGAATCTGCTCAGCACAGGGGTTAATCATCGCCATAACTTGCGGACTAACCAGTGCATCGTAAATGACGACATCGGCGCATTCGAGCAGCGTTTTCCCTTTGACTGTCATCAAACCCGGATCGCCTGGCCCAGCCCCCAGCAAGTATACTTTTCCTAAACACTGCTGCATGTAAAGCTCTGAAAGAAATTTGAAGACTTCTTAATATAAGCTACGCCTTAGCGGCTTCACGAACCGTATTAAAAACTTCATTTGAATCAGCGATCGACATTAACGACGCAACTATAGCCAGTTAGGTTAGGACGTAGACTATGAGAATTTTCATCTGGTTGACTGACCTAAACGTAAACTACTCCCTTTCCAACCCCACCCTCAGTGCAGGAGAGGGATTTTGAACCCAAGAGAATTTCTGGCTCCCCTTCTCCCCGCGTGGGATAAGGGGTTGGGTAATGAGGGGGCAAGATTTGTCAGTCAACCAGGGATTTCCAGAGCGCCTATTCCAGTTCAATGGCATTACCCCACGTTCTGGCGACTCGCTAAACTTCGATAGAAAGCTGCACTCAAGTCGAACTCATAACCAAATCCACTTTACTCCCACGCCCCCAGTGCTAAAGTGAAGAGAGCGCCCTAGTCTGCGCTCAGTGCAATCTTGAGAGAGCTTACGTTACTTATGAATGCGATCGCCACAACTCCTGAAAATCCGCTTCTCATTGGCAAAGGGCTACCCCCCTTTGAGGTCATCCAGCCTGAACAGGTCGTTCCTGCCATCACGCAGATTTTGGCAGAGCTAGAAACACAGTTGACCAACCTGGAAGCCGATGCAGTGCCTACATGGGAAGGCTTAGTGCAGCCACTAGAGCAGCTTGAGGAGCGCATTGGCTGGAGTTGGGGCATCGTCGCGCACTTGATGGGCGTGAAAAATAGCCCAGAGCTGCGGCAGGCATACGAAACCATGCAGCCTGAAGTAATCAAATTCTGGAATCGCCTCAGTCAAAGTCAGCCTCTCTATCAAGCATTTAAAGCTCTGAAACAGAGCGCCGATTGGCACACCTTAGCCGAAAGTCAGCAGCGCATTGTTGAGTCGGCTCTACGGGATGCCCAGCTTTCAGGAGTCGGCTTAGCGGGCGAAGCCAAAGACCGCTTCAACGCTATCCAGCTTGAGCTTGCCGAACTTTCTACCCGCTTTTCCAATCACGTCCTGGATGCCACCAAAGCCTTTAGCCTCACCCTGACTC